>DIVN01000024.1 GCA_002435875.1 Anaerolineales bacterium UBA6131 | reverse complement strand
ACCGACACGGTGCTGCAGCAGCTTTTGATCAATCCCAGCTTTGAATACGATGGAGCATGGGAGCGGCTGGTCACTGGCGCTCCGGCGCAATACTCTGTCTCCTGGGCACACAGTGGCACACGCTCCATGCTGCTGGGGATCATCGCCGCGTTCCCCGGGCGGGTCTGGTCATCGATGCAACAAGAGGTGGAGATTNNGAGGCCGTGCTTTCGCTCTATTTCTATCCCGTATCCACCCAGGTCGACACCGACGACATGTATGTTGTGGTCTACCGTGCCGACGACGGTCAAACCCTGCGCAGTTACCGTTGGATGGATTGGCACGAGGCCTGGAACCTGCACACGATCGATCTTCTGGAGTTCGCCGGGCAGCGCATCCGCCTGCAGATTGGCGCCTACAACGACGGCAGCGGGGCAACCGCCGTCTACGTGGACGATGTCGAGCTCTGGGTTCGTTTGGCGCCCTGAGCGCCGACTGCAGGGCAACAAGAACGTCAAGGCCGCACGCCCGCGACAAGCGGGCAGTGCGGCCTTTTTGTTGCGTGTTGACTTGGCCTGCCGTGGCTTAGTGTAGCAGACACTCCTCGTAGGGCTTGCCTTTGGCCAGCACCGCGTCAACGCTCGTCATCCACTCCGAAATGGGGATGTGCTGCGGGCAGAGGTCCTCGCACTGCAGACACTGGATGCACTGGTCCGCGCGCGCCTCGGCCGGCACAAAGTTATAGTCTCGCCGTGCCCGCTCAATGTCGTTGTGAGCGAGTCCATTGTTGAATACCTCAAACACGCGCGGGATATCCACCCCGTTTGGACACGGCATGCAGTAGCCGCACTTGGTGCATGGGATCGGGCAAAGCTCGTTGTACTTGACGCGCGCCAGCGAGATCACGGCTTGATCCTGCTGGTTCAGCGTGCCCACGCCTGAACGGCTGGCGATGGCCAGGTTCTCTTCGACATGTGCCATAGCCGTCATGCCGCTGAGGGCCAGTGACACCTCCGGCTGGTTCCAGACCCACTGCAGGGCCCATTCTGCGGCACTGCGCTTGGGCGTCGCCGCACTCCAGATATCCTGCACCGCTGGCGGCGGGTTGGCTAGACGCCCTCCCAGCAACGGCTCCATGACTACGACGGCAAGGCCCTTGGAGGCCGCATAGCGCAAGCCCTTGGTGCCGGCCTGGTTCTCGATATCCATAAAGTTGTACTGGATTTGGCAGAATGTCCACAAGTCCGATGCGTCCACAATGCTCTGGAAGATCGGGTAGGCGTCGTGGAAGGAAAAGCCCAGGTAGCTGATGCAGCCATCCGCTAGCGCCTTTTCGGCCCATGGCAGCACACCCAGCTTGTGGACCTTGCCCCACGTCTTTTCGTTTAGCGAGTGCAGCAAATAAAAGTCGATCTGCTTGGTCTGCAGGCGATCGAGTTGCTCATTCAGGAAACGGTCGAAATCGCTGGCCTGCTCTACCTTCCAGCAGGGCAGCTTGGTCGCCACCCGCACCTTGTCGCGGTAGCCCCCCTGCAATGCGCGCGCCACGAACGGCTCGCTCTTTTCGTTGTGGTAGGCATAGGCTGTGTCGATGTAGTTTACGCCATTGTCGATGGCATGGTGGACCATGCGCGTGGCCAGCTCTTCGTCGATGTTGGCGGGGTCGTTTCCGATGATGGGCAAGCGCATCATGCCAAAGCCCAGCGCCGATACCTGCCAGTCCAGTTTGCCAAACTTGCGGTATTGCATTGCCTCTCTCCTTGTCTTGTTCTGTGAGTTCATGTCCTGATGCGGGGCCGCCGTCCGGCGACAGCGGATCCAAGTGCGCTTGCGCGTAGTGCGACATTATAACCGGAGGAATCGCACCGGTCAATTGACCGTTGTTCTGCCGGGGTCGCCCGCGAGTGGCACGGTCTTGCCTGAGATCAGCCTGGATCCTTATGCCACGTCGCCGGACGCAACCGGCAGAGTGAACCGAAACGTGGATCCGGAGCCAACCTCGCTCTCCGCCCAAATGCGGCCGCCGTGCGCCTGGATCAGCCCCTGGGCGATAGCCAGCCCGAGCCCGGAGCCGCCGTCCCATGCCTGTCGTACAGCCTGCTTATCGGCGTGCCAGAAGCGGTCAAAGACATGCGCGAGGTCTTCCGGGCCGATGCCAGAGCCTGTGTCTTCCACCGATACCGTGACCTCGCCATCGCTGGACCTAGCCCGGATGGTGACCGAGCCCCCTGCCGGCGTGTGTCGCAAGGCGTTGGCGATTAGATTGTGCAGCACCTCGGACACCCGATCTGGGTCGGCCCTGACGAGGGGTAGCGCCGTGGGCAGCTCTACGCGCAAGGCCGTATCCTGTCCCTCCGCAACGGCGCTCATCTGCTGGCCAATCCCTGAGAGCAACGCGGCGAGATCGACGGGCCGCATGGTCATGTTGAGCTTGCCTGCTTCGGCCAGGGCTAGCTCGCGCAGGTCGTCGACCAGGCGGCTAAGGAGCTTGGTCTGGCTGTAGAGCCGAGCAACCTCATCTTCGCTCAGGGTGTAGACGCCGTCGAGTATCGCTTGCAGGTTGCCCTGCAGGACCGTGAGGGGCGTGCGCAGCTCGTGCGCTACATCGGCCATCAGGTTGCGGCGCAGCTCGTCCCCCTGCTGCAAGGCCTGCGCCATCTCGTTGAACGCCTGCGCGACCTCCACAACTTCTGCGGTACCTTGCACCTGCACGCGACGGCTCAGGTCGCGTCCGGCCAGCCCGCGGGCAGCAGAGGCCAGCGCCTGCAGCGGTGAGGATAGGCTGCGGCTCAAGCCCACGCCAATGAGCGCACCCAGCACTGCCGCAACGATCGCACTGGTAAGCAGTGCCTGCTGCAAACGGTGCAGGAAGCTGTGTTCGAGTGGACCGAGGATCGCCGATTGCATGGGTAAGGTCAAGACAATCCGCCCGACCAGCGTGCCGTCGTCCTGGATCAGCAGAGCGGCAGCATGCTCCTCACTCGTGAGGCTCCGGCCGACCTGACCCTGGAGCTCGTCATATACGACTCGGCCATTGGCGTCAGCGAGCACGACCTGCGCGCGTGTCCCGAGTGGAAAAGTGATGCCGCGCCGCATGCCCATGCCTCGGCCTGGGATGGTGTGCACGGGCTCCAGATGGTCTTCGATTCCTTCCCAGCTGCCATACGTGCGGTAGTACGTGGCGAGTCCGGTCAACAGGCTCTCCTGGTCCTGTGCGGATGTCGGTGCACCGAGATAGGACAGGTAGATGCGCAGGGCTTCGCCAGTGCGAGCGCCAGCCAGAACGCCCACCACGCCCAGCGTGACGGCAATGACGAGCGCAAAGGCCAGGATGAGGCGCACGCTCAGTCGGTTCATTACGCATCGCCTTTTTCTGTCGCTTCGAAGCGATACCCCACGCCGAAAACCGTGCTGATCATCTCAGTTCCCTTGCCCTCACCGGCTGCTTTGTCGATCTTGCGCCTGAGGTTCTTGACATGGCTGTCGACCGTTCGATCGAGGCCCTCGTAGGAATACCCCAACGCCTTCTCAATCAGATCGTCTCGGCTCAGCACATGCCCGGGATACTCGGCCAAAGCGCGCAAGATGTCGAACTCGGTCGGTGTGAGCCCCAGCACTGCGCCATTGATCTTGGCCTCGTGGCGGGGGAGATCCAGCCGCAGAGGGCCAGCCTCGATGACCTGCGGAGCAACCGGCTCGCCGTGAGTCCGGCGCAGCACGGCGCGCACGCGGGCTACGACCTCGAGCGGATTGAATGGCTTGGTGACATAATCATCGGCGCCCAGCTCCAGCCCGACGATACGGTCTTCTTCCTCGACGCGGGCTGTGATCATTACGATCGGGGTGGCGGATAGGTTGCTGTCTTTGCGCATACGGCGCGTCAGCTCCCAGCCATCATACCCGGGCAGCATCAGGTCTAGAAGCACCAAGTCGGGGCGCTCGCTCTGGATCAGTTGCAGGGCTGACTTGCCATCGTTGGCGACGAGCACCTGATAGCCGCTGCGCTCCAGATACGCTCGAAGAAGCCGAACGATCTCGCGGTCGTCATCTACCACCAAGACACGATGAGCCACTCTTCACCTCAAAGCTGAGCATCTGCAAGGGATTATAGCACGCTTTGCGCGCTGTGGAACCAGAGGTACTTGATTCACCCAACGCCGGCGCACGCCTGGCCTTGCTCTGAAGTTGTCACGGCTGGTTGCCGGTGCTTCAGCCGTGCAGTACTAACAAGAAGGGGGCGGATTGCCCGCCCCCTTCGTCTTGCACAATGGATCTGTTGTATAGAGACTACCCTGTCCCATCATGCCCCGGCCGCCACGTCCGCCGCGCGTACCGTCGGTGTTTTCGTTGAAGCGACCGCCCTGGCCCATCAGGCCTTGCATCCCGTCGACGCTGCACTCGTCCGAATCACACTCGAAGGGATACGCTGCGGTCAGGTGGTTGCGCGCTTCCTCTTCCACATGCGCGAGCATCTCATCAGCCGCTTCCTGCGTCAGACGACCGTTCGCCACAGCCTGGTCTAGCGCGTCAGTCCGCGTGGCCAGGTAAGCACCGACGATAGCCTCGGTATCCACTCCCTTGACCTGGGCGAATTCTGCCAGCGTCTTGCCGGCCTCGAGTTCGTCGGTCAGCTCTTGCACCGACATTCCGAACTGCTCAGCCGCGACCCCGACGAGCGAGTTGCGGTATCCGGGCATTCCACCACGGCGGGAATCCATGCCGCGCATGCCCCAGCCGAAGCTGCCGTCAGCGCCGCGGTCAAGCCAACGCTGCGCCTGCCCATCGTCGATCAGCCCTTCCTCTACCGCTTCGTTCACAACCGCGCTGCGAGCGCTACCGAATGCCTCGCTGAGTCGTTCTGCGGTTACGCCGAGAGCATCGGCCAGTGCTCCCTGCATACGCTCCCACAGGTTCAGGCCAGAAGTGTTGCCGTTACCCTGGGGACCTTGCGCACTGGCGCCTGAAACTGCCGAGAGGGCAAACACCGCTACTAGAGTAGTGATGCCTACGATTCTTAGAAAGCGCTTCATTTGTTTCCTCCTTTGGTCTTGGGGCTCGAATTCCTACCCCATCACTGCATCCATTCTACTCCGCTGGTGTGGAGAATTCGTGGAGGGCATGTGTAGGAGCAGTCAAGATCAATGAGCTTTGCCTGCAAACTGCGCAATTCGTCTCATTGCAGCCGAAGCGATCAACATGCCGTCTGGCTTGCCTCGTTACCGTTCGAAGTGTAGAATAGCTTGTTGGGCAGAATGCGCGAGGGCCGCTCCTGCATGTGTCATGAACATGGTGGGAAGGGCCGCGCATCGCCCAGCGTACAAGGTACAGGACGCCACAGGCCGAGGTGCATGAAGGATGCATTGGACGCAGATCGGGCGAGCCACGATCACTCTAGGCGGGCTGCTCGTGCTGGTGGGGCTGGGTATGTTGTTGTTGGGGCGTCTGCCCTTCTTGGGTCGACTGCCTGGAGATGTGACCATTCGTCGTGGCAACTTCTCCTGCTATGCTCCAATTGTCTCCTCCTTGTTGCTGAGCCTGCTGTTGACCGTTGTACTGAACCTGCTGCTGCGCGTTCTTCACCGGTAGGCAAAGCCGGCGAGGGCCGTGCCGTGGTGGCTCACCATCCATGATGCACAAAGAGCTTGTGCCCTGTGTTTGCCGAATGGGTCACCCTTGCGTCCTGCGCTGTGTTCGAGACAGATGGAGATATGCCAGTGTCTGAAGGGTCCGCTGTGTCTGAAATGGTGCGCAATCTAGCCAGGTCCCCGCTCTTCAGCGGCCTAAGCACGACCGCGCTTGGCTCGGTGGCCGCGCGTTCCCTGCGCAAAGACCTGGCTCCAGGAAAGCTGGTGGTCCTGCAAGGGGATGAGTGCCAGGCCGTCTATCTCGTGATTGAGGGTGTCTTGCGGGCCAGACGAACCTCCGAGGATGGGCGAGAGCAGGTGCTGTCATACCTGGGCTCGGGTGCTCTGTACAACCTGGTATCGGCGCTCGACGGCGGCAGTACGGAGGCCACGCTGGAGGCGGTTACCGCTGCCACGGTCTATGCCGTGCCGTGTCAGGCCGTGGCCGAGTTGATGTCGCAAGAGCCACAGGTGGCTATCGCCGTCGCGCGCTACCTGGCGACCGAAGTCCGACGCCTGACCGATATGGTCGAATCCCTGGCTTTGCACACTGTCCGTCGCCGACTGGCGCGCTTTTTGCTCGACAGCGCTGACGGGCGTATCGCCGCACGGCGCTGGACGCAGCAGGAGATCGCGGCCCACCTGGGTACCGTGCGCGAAATGGTTGGCCGCAGCATGCGCGCCTTCGTCGAAGCCGGCCTGGTTCGTCGCGAAGGAGGCAAGATCTTACTGCTTGATCGAGACGGACTCGAAGTCGAGGCCAATGGCGGCGGCTAGCACCCGCGGCACACCTGGCCGCAGCAAATCAGGGTCGCCGAGGTTCCGAGCACCCTCTACGCCCTGACTTGGACGATTGCGGCGGCCAGCACTCCCGGCCCGGCATGGCACGAAAGCACCGGCCCGGCCTCGCCAATCATGACCTGATCCATGGGGTAGCCAACCTCCGTGGCGATCGCCGCGGCAAGTGAAGCTGCCGCGTCCGGCGCGCGCGTGTGCAGCACGATGAGCTTTTCGGCAGGCGCTAGCTTGACAATCTCCTGAAGGATGCGCTGCGTTGCTTTGTCCCGTGAGCGCGCCGCGCCAAGGGCCGCCAGCTCTCCGTCAACAAAGTGCAGGATGGGCTTGATGCTCAGCATGCGCACGATCTTTTCCAGAACGGGCATGATGCGATCAGCCCGTCCGCCCCGTCGCAGGAACTCGATCGTGTCCAGCATGACAAAGAACTTGGTACGCTCTCTGAGGCTCTCCAAGAGTCTCATTACCTGCTCGACATTCTCGCCGCGCGCTGCTGCCTCCGCCGCGCGAATGGCCATGTAGCCCTGTGCCAGCGACAGCGAGTGCGTATCAAACACCGTCACCTGGCCCGGAAATTGCTGCGCCGCAGTGCCAGCCGAGTTGTATGTCCCGCTATGCTTGCTCGTCACGGTCAGGCAGATGACGTGTTTACCTTGCTCCACGTGGCGGGCGTACTCCTGTTCGAATTGACCCACCGAGGGTTGTGAGGTGCCAGGGTAGGGTGGCGACTGGAGAGCCCTGACCCAAAAGTCCTCCAATGCTAGGTCACAATCAAGGCACTCTTGCATGCCAAAGCGCACGGTCAGCGGAATGGTGGTGATGCCGAATTCGCGCTGCAGCGCAACCGGCATGTCGCATGCACTGTCTGTGACGATGGCTATTCCTGACATGGTTGTCTCCTTTTCGGCGTATCTGGTAGAATCAACACCCGAGAAGGCCCAGCGTTACGAGCGCACAGCGGCACTTGACTCACGTCAATATCGTACACGCCGGGCACCGCAGGCGAAACAGCTCTCTGATTCATGGTGCCGCCAGTAGGAGGCCCAGCATGCCGGAACTGCCAGACCTGCATGTGATCGTCCACTTCCTCCACGAGCGGTTGGTGGGCGAGCAGCTCGACACAGTTGACATCGTCCGGCCCATCATCGCGCGCGACCTTACCCAGAAGGGCTGGACCGAGCAGTTGGTGGGCCAGTACGTGCAGGAGGTGTTGCGCCGTGGCAAGTTCCTTCTGGTGAGCTGGAGCAAGCCTGTCTGGCTGGTGGTCAACCCGATGCGCTCCGGGAGACTGCGCTACTGGCCGATGAGGCACAATGACAAGACCCGGCCTTGCATTCGGCTTGACTTTTCTCGGGGTGCTGTGCTCGAGTACAGCGACCCTGACATGATGGGCAAAGTCTACCTGACGGCCTCGCCAGTCGATGTACCGGGCTTTTCCGAGCTTGGGCCGGACGCGCTCGACCCCGGGCTCACCGCCGCCGCCTTTGCCGAGAGGCTACCGCATTATCGAGGAGAAGTGAAAGGGGTGCTGGTCAACCAGCGCTTCGTCGCCGGGATTGGCAATGCGTATGCCGACGAGATCCTGTTCGCGGCTGGTATCTACCCCTACCGCAAGGTTTGCTCGCTCACGCCGGTTGAGGTTGACCGGCTCCACGCATCTGTGCAGGCGGTCCTGTTCAAGGCTATCACCGTCCTGACCGAACGCGTAGAGGCAGACATCCATGTGGAGCTTCGCGACTTTATGCAGGTGCACGGTCGAGGCGCTCAGGCCTGCCCGCGCTGCGGCTCACCCATCTCTCAAGTGACCGCGCGCGGGCGTCTGACAAACTACTGTCGCAACTGTCAGCCAGGTTTGTTGGTGCAGCAGTGACGGAAGTTTGGCTGATCGAACTCCTGGATCATGACGACATCCTTATCTGCCCGCAGTGCGTACGAGCGGTAGGTAGGCTCTCCACGACGTGAGCGTGGCCGTCGGCGCAAGCGTGGCCGTCGCGCTGGGCGTGACGGATGGCGTCGCACTGAGCGTCGCCGTGGCCTGCGGAGTCGCGCTCATGCCCGGGGTGTTGGTCATCGTAGGAGAATGTGTTGCCGTGTGCTCTGGGACGCCCGTCGCTGTTAGGGTAGGCGCTTGTGTCCCGGTGCTGGTTGGCGTGGCGGTCACCGTAGGCACGATCAACGGGATCACGTCCAACGTGTACGGGTTATGCGGATCGTACGTCCCCTCCACACCGTATACGTGGAGGTACACCTGCCCTCCTTCCACCACGGCGGTCTCGTCCACAACGCCGCCTTCCTCTGAGGCTGCCAACAACTGACCCTCCACGGTGTAGACTGCCAGGGAGTAGTCGGCAGGCAAGTTGCGCAGCAGAACGCGGAATCCGTTAAAGGGCAGCGTGCCAAGATCTGCATAGTAGTAGTCCTGATCCGTAGCGTCGCATAAATAAGCCTGCAACTGCCCACCCCAGCCGATGCTTGTTGCCTCAGCCAGCAAATCGTTGGGCTCGTATTGGTCCGGGCACTCTGGCGTGGTGGTCGCGGTCGCCGTGGCCGTTGCCACAGGGGTCATTGTTTCGGTCGCCGTTGCGGTGGCCGTCGAAGTCGGGGTGGCCGTGGGCGGTGCTGGCGGGTAATACGCGACGCTCAGCCGCGGGCGCTCAGCAACGATCTCGTGGTTCGCCGACGCGAAGGCATGTATCTCACTATCTTCAGTTGCGCCGAGCAGCAAAAGCCCGTTGTTGGGCACGGCGCCCTGCATCCATTCGCTGACTATGCCAGTGACATCCACCTGGTTCCACCTGCGCAAGCCCTGTGTGGTGAACTGGGCAACAGCCAGTGGACTTCGATCGCTTTCAGTGCTCTGGCAGCCTGGCAGTGTCCACGGGTTTCCGGCTCGTGCCTCATTCCACGTCGCCTGGCATACTTCCACGGTGCGCGATATGGGAAATACCCCCACCGTGATATCGCGGCCCTGCGACCAGTCGATGCTGTACAGGCTTAGGGTGGCGCTTACAACCCTGGCCCCTGCTGGCAGCGCGCTCAGGTCAAACTGCACCAGACCAGCGATCTCCCGGTTAGCGCCGACGCGCAGCCGGGCCTCCTGGCATAAGCTACGCGCTGGGGCCGCGGAGCTCAGGTGGGTATCTACATCGTGGGCATAGCCGGCAACACCTGATTGAAGGACGATGGTCTGAGGTTGGCTTGGCGTGGCGCTGGGCGTCCGGGTTGCAGTCGGTGTCGGTGCCTGCATCACCGTTGTCGAGGCGAAAGCAAACATCGGAGGAAGATTTTCTCCCTGCAGCCGCAGTGTGACGACTACATCCTGGGTTTCGCACCACGAGTGGGTGAAGAGCGTGAACACTCTACCGCGCCTGCCGTTTGGTCCGATGTCACCCACGTCCCAACGCAAATGAGTGTTGTCATTGGGGTCATAGACACAAGAACCGCTGGATTCCCAGGTCAGGAAGGCTTGCATTCCGGTCAAGGTGATGCCAAGCGTGTTGCTGATTGACACGTCATAGTGCAGGCTATTGGGTGCGACTATGTCCGCAGACCGGCCCGCGATTTGTAGATCCAGCAACGGCTGGCCGACGAACACAGCGGCAGCATCTGGGCCGTTTTCTACACCTGCCCAGATCGCGCCGTTAAAGGTCGTCAATGTACGCACAGCGCGTGCCTGTCTCCCAAGGCCAAAACCTGTCTTGCTGGACGGCCACCAGCCTGCTCCATCAGTATGCCACACCTGCGCACCATACAGGTCGTTGACGGTACCCGCATATAGCTCATCCTCATGGACCTGCAGCGCGGTGATGGCTGCGTTGTAGCGGTCTGTGGCCGTCGTCAACGAGGCGAAGCCGTCACTGGCTACAGCCTGCCACGTGGAGCCGTCGTAGCGCCAAATGTCACCACCACTGCCACTCGCATCCTGCGTTGCCGCATAGAGCGCGCCTCGCCAACTGGCGAGGGAGGTCACGGCCACGTTTTCGGGCTCTCCGAATCCACCCAGGCCTACGACATCCCAGTGTTGAGCATCTCCGCTGCGCCAGACTTGACCCCCCTGGGCATTTTGGGTGGCCGCATAAAGCTGTCCCGCATGTTCCGCCAAGGCGGTCACCGCCACATTGTCGGCGCCGATAAGGCCCTGCGAAACATATCGCACCCACTGCTGGCCATCGAACGCCCAGACTTCGGCGCCATCTGCATTACGCGTGCCGGCGTACAGCCGCTCACCAAAAGGGACCAGCGCCGTTACCGCATCGTTCGCGGGCGAGCCGATGCCATCCGCCGCAACGACCGTCCAGGTAGATCCGTTGAACGCCCACACCTGGGCGCCTGTGGCATCCTGTGTGCCGGCGTAGAGCAGGTCGTGGTACACGGCCATTGCGCGGACGCTGACACCCGGCCCACCAAACCCTATCGTCGAGCATGCGCTCCAGCCAAGAGTTGGGTGATAGGCCCAGACCATCGGGGCATCGGTCTGGGCGGCCAGACCCACGTACAGGCGCCCGTCATGCACGATCGCGGCCTCCACTGACCCTGCCGTTCTGGCAAAGCCATCGTCGCGTGAAGGCAGCCACGTCATTGGCTGCGCTATGGGTACGGCTGCCGAGTTGACTTCAGTCTCCGCCGGCGCGGCGCCAGCGGAAATTCCGGAGCTGAGCGCCAGGCCTGCGGCGGCAAGCAAGGTAAGAAGGCTCAGCGCCCACGGAAGGACGCGGCGCAACCTGAGCTCTATACGGTCCATCATGGCAAACACCTCTCTTGTCAGAATTGTGGGACGAGTGACCGGGCCAAAACATGCCAGTCCACAGCGTACCCTCCATCTGATAGACGCCATGAAGGGTCTTGCCATACGCACGAGCGGGTTGCTGAGGAGGGATGCCAGTTCTGGTATTGGTGTGACTAGAGGCGATTGCGGATGGAGTATTCGTCTTCGCTGCGGTAGGAAAAGTTGCGCACCATCTCTCCCAGCAGACCTATGGAGATAAGCTGCACGCCGACCACAATGGCCATCACGTCAGCAAAGAGTGCGGGTCGCCAGCCGATCCCTGGCCCGAAGAAGCGCAAGTACATGAGGTACAGACCTAGCAGAATTCCGATCCCGAAGCAGCCAGCACCGAGCGTCCCAAAAAGCTGCAAGGGGCGACGCAGGAACCGGGTGAGGAACAACACGACGAGAAAATCGAAAAAGCTGCGAACAAACCGTTGCCAGCCATACTTGCTTCGACCAAACCGGCGAGGATGGTGTAGCACCGGCACCTCAGCCACGGTGAAGCCTTTCCAGACCGCTAGAACAGGGATGAAGCGGTGCAAATCACCGTACAACTGCAACTCTTCGACGACCTCTGAGCGGTAGGCTTTGAAACCACAGTTGATGTCGTGCAACTTGACCCCAGTCATCCATCCAGTGACGGCATTGGCCAGACGGGACGGCAGTATCTTGGATGGAGGGTCCTGTCGCCGCTCGCGCCACGCCGCCGCCAGATCGTATCCTTCATCCAGCTTCTCCAGCAGTTTGTGCAACTCCTTAGGGTCATCCTGCAGATCGGCGTCCATGGTGACGATGGCGCTGCCCCGTGCCTGCTTGAACCCGGCGGAGAGGGCAGCCGTCTTGCCGAAATTGCGTCTGAACTGCAACACGCGTATGTGCTCTGGATCTTGCTGGTGCAGTTGTTGCAGCACCGCATATGATCCATCTGTGCTGCCGTCGTCCACAAAGATGACCTCATAAGCTTTTTGCAGCGCATCAAGGGCCGGTAACAGCTCTGCCGCAAGTGGCTTCAGGCTTTCCTGCTCGTTGTAGAGCGGTATTACGACTGTCAAGTCCAGGTCCCTGTCACTCATACCTGATTTGACGCTCCTGTTCTTTCGCATGGTTGCGAACGACATTGGCGACCCGCTAATGTGATCGGAACAGATTGTCGTGTCGCCCACAGATGCTAAACGTAGCCAAGGTCGCGCAAGCGGCCCTCTACCCGCTCGAGCTCATTGGGCGTGAAGGCTGCGCATGCTTCGACTGCAGGCACCATTCCGAGAGCCTCCAGCTTGTCCAGAATGCGCGCTATGCTTTCTTCCGGTGACTCAAGCGAGCTGTCTATGGTGATCTCCGCTTGCAGTGGTTCCTCATACGGATCCGACACACCGGTAAAGTTCTTGATCTCGCCGCGCATGGCCTTTTCGTAAAGCCCCTTGACGTCGCGCTTGACCAGCTCGGGCAGGGGACAGTGAACATAAACCTCGACAAAGTCGCCCACCTCCAGTCTGACTGCGTCGCGAATGGCACGGTAGGGCGAGATGGCCGCAGCGATAGCCACTACCCCATTGCGAGTGAGCAATTTGCAGACAAAGCCGATGCGCAGAATGTTGGTGTCTCGATCTTCCTTGCTAAAGCCAAGTCCCTTGCTCAGGTTCTGCCGCACAATGTCACCGTCAAGCAGCTCGACCTTCATGCCCCTTGCGCGAAGCGCCGCTTCGACGCCCCGCGCCAGGGTAGACTTCCCAGCACCGGATAGACCGGTGAACCACAGTGTGAATCCTTTATGTTCCATTTGCATCATTCCATTGCTTCTGTAGGATTATCCCCGCGCTCGCCTTGCACTTCACGCAAGAGAGACAGGGCGCCCCTGCATGTCCCCTGGTACAGGCATATCGAGAAGGCTGAGAATGGTAGGCGCTACATCCATCAACTGCAATCCATCGATATGTTTGCCATTGGTATGCCTGGGGTCACTCAACACGAATACTCCATGCATGGCATGATTGGCGTCATCAGGTGCAGCATCGCTGTCGAGACTGCAGATGGATGGGTGGCCAAGCGTAGCGAGACAGCGCCAGGCAAGACCTCCGAAATGCACGATCAAGTCCGGTGAGACTCCGTTGCAGGTTAGGTAGATCTGATCAGGCTGAAAAACCTCCGTGCCCAGGCGGCGGCCCTTGTTATCAGGTAGCTCAGCTAGCCTGGTAGCCAGCTCGTCGCGCACCTGCGCATACNNGTCCGTAGTATCCGCCAGCCGCCCACGCCTGGGTGTGCGCCCAGTCGATCTCCACCTTGGCCAGGGGCACAATGCCATCTGCGGGAGCCAGGTCACTCTTCAGAACGAGATACCCCTCCCGTCGCAGCCATTCGTTCAGGCAGATCGCACCTTGGGTGGCCTGGGCCCCGTGATCGGACACAACCATCACCGCGGTGTCCTCGTCAATCATGCCCAGCAATTGTCCAATCTGAGCGTCCAGATGCTTGTAGTAGTCGTGAATAGCGTTGGCAAAGGGTGAATCAGCCACATGTTTGGGATGTGCCGGATCGCTGAACTTCCAGAAGGCGTGATGTATACGATCCGGGCCGACCTCCACCCAGGCGAACAGCCGCCACGGCTTGCTCGTGATCAGGTGCTTCACGACCTCGAAATGCTGGTCGCTCATGTCATAGATCTGCTGCAGCAGAGCTTGGCGATCGCTGGATCGAAAGTTCTCCACGTCGAAAATGTACTCACCAACGATCTGTTCAACCTCCGTCTTGAGCTCGGGCGGGTAGGTATATGCGCTTGCCGCACTGGGGGTGAGAAAATCGGTGATCATCTGTCCGTACACAGGATAAGCCGGATATGTCTGCGGAATACCCACCAGAATGACCTGTTTGGCATCACGAGAAAGGATGTCCCACACACGATCGACTTTGATGTCTCGGCTCGTCGGTAGGTACATACGGTCGTACGAGCGGTCCTGCCGGTCGCGAAAGTCATAGACGCCCAGCACGCCGGGATCGCGGCCGCTGAACATCGAAGACCAGGCCGGCACAGTCATGGGTGGGATGCTGCTCTTTAGCGTGCCCCATGATCCCCGTTCGGTCAGACGGTTCAGGTTCGGTAGGTCGTCGCGCCACTTGTCAAACACCAATTCTGGTGCCAGAGAGTCAAGACCAATGACCAGCACCTTACGCTCGCGCGCGCTCGCACTGGGCGTTGGCGTGCGCTGGGCCGATGGCTGCCGCTTATAGCCGTTGATCAGCACCTGGGCAATCTCCGGGCGCGTGAACTCGCCGGGGGGCGCTTCACCACGCATCAGCATTTCGCGAACCTGAGTCCCGCTCAGCACCACGTGATAGGACTCATCGTGCGGGCATGTCTTGGACGACACAATGCCACCGCACTTGCGGCAGTAGAAGGCATTCTCAAAGAACAAGGGCGTCAGGCCGATCTCTTCAGGGCTGAACTCTTGGAAGATCAGTTGTGCGTCATAGGTACCATAGTACTTGCCCACCCCAGCATGGTCTCGCCCGACGATGAAATGAGTACACCCGTAGTTCTTGCGTGCCAGCGCATGGAAGATGGCCTCACGCGGGCCCGCGTAGCGCATTGCCGCAGGGTACACGCCGAGCAGCACCCGCTGTGGCGGATAATAGTCGCGCAACAGGGCATGGTAGCTCTCGATGCGAATATCCGCGGGGATATCGTCCTGCTTGGTCTCGCCAATGAGCGGATGCAACAGCAGACCGTCGACAATCTCCAGCGCTGTCTTCTGAATGTACTCATGGGCACGGTGCACGGGGTTACGTGTTTGGAAGCCCACGACGGTCTTCCAGCCCCGCTGGGCGAACATCCGCCGGGTCTGGATCGGATCGTGACGCAGCTCTGGGAAGGACATCTCGAGCGGCCGGTTAAGCAGCCAGATTTCGCCTCCCAACAGCACGTCGCCCTGCGCATACAGACGTGCGACGCCTGGATGCTTGGAGTCTGTGGTCCGGTAGACCAACTGCGCTTCACGTTCTTTGTCGTAGCCGTACTTTTCCTGCAAGCGCATGATAGCAGTACAGCGCTGAGGCGTCTCCATCAGGGCAATCTCGTCGCCGATGCGCATGGCGTCGGCATCCTCACTGCTTACAGCGAGGGTGATGGGGATAGACCAGACAGAGCCATTGGCCAAGTGCATGTTATGCACTACTGATTCATAGTCGTCGTGGCCCAGGAAGCCAGTCAGTGGGCTGAACGCGCCAACGGCGATCAGCTCCAGATCAGACACGGCCACTGGGTTCAGAAAGACCGACTTGAGCCCTCGCGCTCGCTCTAGCCCAGCAGCCCGTTCCTCGCCATCCAGGGCGCGGTCAATCAGCTTGCCCCCATGTGGTGTGATGCCGTACACGTCGTTAAAGTAGCCTGTCACGATATTCTTCCCTTCTCTTCTGCGTAGTCATTTGCGCCGCGGGGCACGACGGCTGCGTTGACAGCCTGTTGTTATGCCCTGGTGCCCACTCTGACCCCGCGGCTCTGGGGCGCTCAGTCCATGTAGCCGAGAGCGCGCAGTCGACGCTGCATCTCAGCCTCTTCACTCTCTGTGTACGCACCGCCGCGGTCCTCTGTGGCATCGAGGGCGTGCTCGGTCTCCTCGCACACAACCGTATGAGTCCGACGGTACTCGGGCGTGAAAATCTCTTCCAAGACTCGCCCATCGCAATCTTTCGGGATCGGCAATCCCATGGCGTAGAGGATGGTGGGCATGACGTCGACGATGCGCGCGTCTTGCACCGTATAGTTGCCCCGGATACTCGAACCTACTGCCGCGAAGAGGCCCATAGGGTGATGTCGGCCAGTCAAGTCGCCACCCAGGATGGGCGCGGTTATCGGCCCCGGCGAAGTGCTTTCGTTCACCAGGTATGGCTTGTCCTCGAAGGCAAGGAGAATGTCAGGCAGCTGTGACACGAACTCACCAGAGGGGTAGACCTCGTCTCGGCGGAACGCACCGCTGACCACGGTCTGACCGGTATCCTCATCCACGAAGTCCTGAAGGGCGCGGACGATCTGCGTGCGCAACTCCTCGTATTCACTGCCAGCCTTGACGATGCCGTTCGGCTCCCGTCCAATCATGTTGATGTAGATGCCTTCGCTGGTGCGGCTACCTGAGTAGGCACGCGAACGTGCCCAGTCCACTGGCAGCGACAGGCTATCGTCGAGCTTGTCCGCAATGCTCGCGCGAGCGAAACGGCCAAGAACGCGGCGCAGGCCGAATGGATCCATGCGCTGTACCAGCCTTCTGACGCTCTCTCGCGAGATCCCCAGTCGTGCTGCAAGGGACTGGCCAAGGGTGCGCTGCCCAGTCATGGTCTGCAACAGACCTTGCTGACGTAGCCAGCGGTTGACAAAGAACCACCGTCTGGCCGGCTGGAAGCCGTGATCGCTAGCCAGAAACAAAGTCGTGTTGGCGTCCATCCAGCTCAAACGCTGGCCAATGGCCTGGTCCATCAGCGCAAAGCACTCTTGAAGAGCCGGCCAGGCTCTGCTGCCTGCTGCCGTGGAGTGCGCCCTCTCGTCAGCCAGTACGTCCCAGAAGCCGTGCTGCAATTGGTCAAGCGCCTGGATGACGCTGGAATAGAACGCCACCCGATGGTGATCGTGCAAGTGAATGGCCACCTTCTCCGTAATGCGCATCCAGTGCAAGAAGCTCTGCAGGTCCTGCTCCGGAGCCATCAGATCCCAGGGATCGGGGTCGTACTCGCCGGTTACGCCGATAATCTCCTCGCGCAGTTCGTTCGGATAGGTATAGTCTTGCCGGCCCTTGGGTGTCATAAAGCCAGAAACCATATAGCCGTTCACCGCACTCGGTGGATACGTGAGTGGGATATTCACCATGCCCGTTGAGATGCCGTGGCGTCCCAGCGTGTGCCAGATTGCCTCACCGCGCACGGTCGCAGAGCTGATAAACTCGTGCCGTCCGGGTCCCGCTTCCTGACTGAAAAAGTCAAGCACGCCGTGCTTGGAAGGATGCCGACCAGTCATCATCGAAACCCAGGCTGAAGCACTATAGGGAGGCAGTGTTGACTGCAACGTACCGTGCGTGCCGTCTGCGAGCACCCTGGCTAGATTGGGCAGCTTGCCCTCTCGGGCCCAGGGCAGCAGCAAGCCCGGCGTCGCACCGTCGATGCCTAACAGGATAACCTTGTTTAGAGAGCTCATCCGCTTGTCCTCACCCTCCACTTGAGCAGGGCCGCACGCCAGGCCGCGACCTCCTGCCCATCAATCTCACGCAGGATGACCAGACCCAGGCCGTAGAGCAGGAACAGGGCGCCCAGGAAAGGAATCAGCAACAGGCCCGACGGCAGATACAGCCGGGGCACGATGATCAAAGGGATGGATGCCAGCGCCATGCGGGCAAGCGCCGGCCAGGGCATGCGCACTCGAAACCTTCTGGTGACGTACAAGCCGGCTACGGCTACCTCAACGGCAGTGGTGACCACCGCGGCCGTGGCCGCACCCTGTGGGCCGCGTGCGGCCGCCAGATACCATGAGGCTCCCATGCTGAGCGGCACCAGGCCAGCCGAAATGCCCAGCGCCAGCCCAGTGCGGCCTTCGGCCAGTATGCTGTTGGCAAAGACCATGAACAGGCTGTGCAAGCCTGTGCTGATGATCAGCAGACTCAATAGAGGCGCGGCTGCCGCGTAGCTCGGTGGGTACAGCAGGGCGACCAACCCGCTGGACATAGAGATAACCACCGCGATCCCGGGCAGCAGCACGAGAGCAAGGTAGCGTACCGCCGTGCTGATCAGGCTGCGTGCAGCCGCCCAGTCCTGCATGGTCACCGATCGAGCCAGGTGTGGAAAGAGCGTGAACGAAAAGGCCACAAGGAGAACGCTCGGGGCCATCGCCAGGTAGTTGGCTGCACTATAGTAGGCCACCTGCACCCCGTCGGCAACGCGGGCCTTGACCGCGACCAGGCCGATTGTAGTGAGAAAAGTGCTGCTCAAGGTGAACAGTACCGTGGGCGCTGCAAAGCCCAGGATCTTGCGTCCATCGTACGCCGGGTGCTGAAACCTGTCAACACCCAAGAGTGCGGACCAGGCAAAGCCAGTCGCACGGCGCAGCAGCCACAGCGCCACGAGGGCCCCTGCCAACGCGCTTACGGTGTTGCCGATGATCGCACCTTGGAGTGAGCCCCCCAGGCTGACGAGAAAAAGGCTGGCGAGTAACTTGACCCCGGTGTAGGCGAACATGGTGAGCCCCTGGGCAGCAAAGAGGCGCAATCCATTAAGCGCCCCACGATAGAGCGTGTACAAGCCCATGAACAGGATGTCAAGAAAAGCCAGCTGCAGGGGTGCCGTCATGGCCGCATCGTTAAGTTGTGTGCTGAACCAGGGTGCCGCGACCAGGGTCAACACAAGCAGAGCCACACTGACCACCAGTTGCCAGCGCAGACTGGCAGCCAAGATCTGCTGAGCGTCGCGAGTCGCCGAAGCCAGGTGTCGGCGCATGGCCCACGGAATGCCGCTGTTGAGGATGGTTTCGGCCCAGGTGAGGATGTTCATGATAAGCCCGTAGGTGCCGTAGGCAAGTGGTGGGATGGCCCTCGCGAGGTACAGGTGCAGCAAGTATCCCCCCAACACAAAGGCCGCCTGGCCCGCCAATACGAACGCGGTGCCAGTGCCTAGCTGGACGGACAGCTCATCGGTACGCTGCGTAGGCGCCGAGTTCACCCTAAACGCTCCTAACCCTCAGACCGCGTTGTCCGACGACCTTGGCTGGTACCCCGACGGCGATGGCCCCTGGCGCGATATCCTTGGTCACGACGGCACCTGCACCAACGACTGCACCGTCTCCTATGGTAACACCAGGGAGCACGATAACGTTGGTCCCCAGCCAGCAATCCTGCCCGATGGTCACTTTGCCGTACGCTGTTCCCTGGAAACGCACCGGCGTGTCGGGATCCGAGAACACGTGGTTCCCTGTGATCACCTGTACACCAGGCGAGAGCAAGGCGTCGGCTCCAATCTCCAGGCCACCGTTGCCATCCAGGTAGCAGCGCGTGTTGATGCCAACCCCATCGTGCACGGTGATACCGTGTTCGCCTGCTCGTAGGGTGCAGAAACGAGCCAGGTGCACGTCGTTCCCAAGACGGAGATAACTCGTCTGTCCATCGAGATAGGCATACTGCCCAACAAAGACACGATGGCCGAGGGTGATCCTGCCGGGGATTTGCAGGCGGACATCCTCCTCAATCACACACGAACGGCCGATGCCGGCAAGAATCAAGCGATAGGCGAACGCACGCAGGATAGCCCCCGCAATGGTCGGGAGACGGTAGAGTGCGGTCAGTACGAGCCCCTGAAGCAGGAAGCGACCGAGCGAACGCCCACCACTGACACGCTCGACATAAGTCCAAAAGTTGCGCGCTACGCTGCCTTGCGGAATGGTGCGGCGACCGCGTGTCGTAACTGCCGGGTTGCTGTGATCCTGTGCGCCATGGCGCTGCGCATCGCTCACGGTCGCCTCCTGAGCAGAAATCGGGCATAGTGGAAAGCATCCTTGGCCAGGGCCAATTCGAGAAAGCAGGTGATGGTGCAGTTGGCACAGTGATGCGCCACCACATCGCGTCGGTGTTCCAGGTTGGGTGCAGCAAAGTACAACTCCGAAGCCGACTGCTGCTGCACATTCCCCAGCACGCGGCTGTACATGCAGTACTGCAGGTCCCCACGCGCATCGAGCAGGAAAGCATCCTTCTGGAAGATGCAGGGTGTTTGGCGGGTCGTTCCGCAGCGCAGCATCCTGGCCGCATCGGCGTAAAAGTACGCCGCAAGCTCACCAATCGGTGCCTTGCTGGCCAACCCGCTGAGGAACTCGGCGATCTGCTCACGCTGACCGGCATCCAGGCTGAGATCCTCTTCACTGTCCAGGTTGCCGTAGTAGCTACTAGAGAACGAGGCTACGATAAAGTTGACGGGAAGACCTTGATCGGCGGCCCACTGACGAATGCTCTCCGCCTGGTGTGCGTTGTGTCGTGTCAGTGTGCAGTTCAACCCGGTGCGAAGTCCCCGTGCGGCCAGCGGCCGCAAACGCGCGAGGCTTGCCTGTACCCGCTCGAATGCGCCAGGGATGTTGCGCATTTCGTCGTGCATCGATCCAATCCCATCCAGGGAGACGCCCACAAAGAGACGGATGCCTCTTGGCTGGCACAGTTTCAATAGGGATTCGCCTTGTGCGGCCACTCGTTCTGGTTGCAGTGCGTTGGTGGTCACCGTCAGCCGCTGAAGCGCTGGCAGCCTTTCGATCAACACCTCGGTCAATTCCGGCAGGTCCTGGCGAAGTGTCGGCTCGCCGCCAGTGAGATTGACCGCCTGGATAGTCTTGAACAGAGGGTCCTTCAGCACCGTACGCCAATCACTGACGCTTAGTTCGTGCCCGGCATCGGACTGCCAGATGTTGCACATCCTGCAGCGCGCGTTGCAGCGGTAGGTGACTGGAAACAGCCACTCGCGCGGCGCAAGCGGGCGGAACCTGCTGGCTACGTTGTATTCATATACGCCCCGCAGAACCATCGGGGCGTTGCAGAGCGCGGTCTGCCAACGGCTCATGGACTTGCAGCCTCTCTCGCTCGCAAATAGGCAGCCTCATAGGACTTGAGGATTGCCGCCCAGCTCAGGTCACGCTGCGTGCGCGCTTGAGCACGAGCACCCATCTGCCGCCGCCCCTCAGGATCGGCAAGCAGTTTGAGCACAGCTTCCGCGAACGTCCCTCGCGCATCTGGCGTGCGCCACAACTCGTCTGCGGCGAACATCTCCAGGCCGGCGGCGGCCTTCTCGGTTACCACGACGGGGCATCCCACCGCCGTGGCTTCGGGTATCTTGACGCGAATCCCCGAGCCCTTTTCCACCGGAACGGCAAATACATCCGTTGCACAAAGGTGTGCGACCAGCTGGTCTTGGCTCAAGTAACCTGTAAAGGTGAGCCGATCGCGCGTCCACTGGCTCATCTGTTCCTGTCCCTGGCCGATGACCACAAAGCGTGCTTCGGGATGCTGGCTCATAACCGCTGGGTAGACGGCTTCAGCAAGATTGCGCACAGCCTCCTGGTTGGGCGCATAGCGCAGATTGCCAACAAATGTCACAAGCGGATCATGCGGACCTAAGCCAAGGCGCGCGCGAGTCTCCCCACGCACTGTAGCGTCAAAGCGAAACTCGTCCAGGTCCGGCCCTGGCATGATGACGCTGATGCGGTCCGCAGAGACGCCATAGAG
>DIVN01000050.1 GCA_002435875.1 Anaerolineales bacterium UBA6131 | reverse complement strand
GGTAGAGCAGGGGACTCATAAGCCCTTGGTCACTAGTTCAAATCTAGTCGCCGCCACAGTAGAACACAGATGACCAGAGGAAGACTCCTCTGGTCGTTTTTGTTGTGTTGAGCAGGAGACTACGCGGTCCCTTGGTCACAGATGCCTAGGATGACCAAGGGATTCAGAAACCTGCTGTCCAGGAGACTGCTGCTGCTTGGACGGCAACCCCGCTCCATCGCCCAGCCCTACCCATGCCCGACCGCCTGAGGTGCTTGTCCCTCTGCCGACGGAGCGCACCAGCAGACCAACCGACGTTCCCATCCCTCAACTGTCGTGTCTCCTGCGCCTACGATCCGCGGGCATCCTGGCCAACACAACTCCGTTTTCACTGACGAGTCGACCGTCGCATGAAAGTCCACCCCAAAACTCCTTGACGTCTGTACGACAAAGAGCTATACTCATTATATGAGTATCTGTCCATAGCTGTTGCGCCACCCTCAAACTGTCCCCTGAGGAGGTGCTCAAAAAAAAACGACCGCTGCTTGTGTCCGCGTCCTGTAGGCTGTCTTCGTTTTCACCCAGAGAGGTAGGAGAGACATGGCAAGGAACATCACGCGTCGTAGGTTGCTCCAGGGTACTGCTGTCGCCGCGGCTAGCGGTGTCCTGATGGCCTGCGGACAAACCACTCCGCAAGTCGTCAGGGAGACCGTGATCGTCGAGAAGGAAAAGGAGGTCGAGGTTACCAAGGTCGTCGAAAAGATTGTTCAGGTCACCCCTACCCCGGTCCCACGTCCTGTCAACGCGCTGGGGGTGGAGTTGCCCGATGACGCCCTGGCCTTTGAGGACCAGGTCGTCAAGGCGGGTATCGGCGGTACGGGCGGTGGCCATGGTCACATCATGGAGGCGCTCTACAACCGCGCCTATGAGCACGCCGGTGGTCAGGACACGCTGACCTCGATGGATATCAACTATAACGTCTACGGCGTCGGATGCGAAAGCTGGACGGTCTCTGACGATGGTCTCGTCTGGGATTTCAAGCTGCGTAAGGATCTGGTATTCAGCGACGGCAAGCCCGTGACCGCACGAGACTGGGTCTACACCATGCGCTGGTCACTGGATCACGGGTACGATTTTGCCTGGTACTACTTCGACATCGTGAACGCCCAGGCTGTGAGCGAGAAGAAGGTTGCTAAGGAAGAGCTAGGCATGGAAGCGGTGGACGACTATACCCTCCGGGTAAAGACGGTCGCGCCGACGCCCTATCTGCCGTCGCTGTTCGTCTGGTTCCAGGTGGCCCAGGAGGACATTTTTGAGCAGGAGAACTGGGCCGTCGATCCCAAGCGCTACATCTCCTCTGGCCCGTTCATCCTTACAAAGTTCGATCGCGTAGCCGGACACCTGTGGGAGCTCAATCCGACCTACAAGGGCATTCGCCGACCGATCCTCATCGCCATCGATGAGTCCCCGCTGCCAACCGGCGCTAGTGGCCTGGCGGCTTATCTCACTGGCGCTGTGATGACATACAGCATCGGGGCTGATACGCCCGCAGCTGAGATCGCGATGGTACAGACCAACCCCAAGCTGCGCGCCGAATCGCACCCGGGTATGGCCAACAGCGTGAACTACTTGGGGTTCAACACGCTTGGTACCTTTGAGCCGCTGGCCAACCCTGACGTGCGCATGGCCATGTGCAAGGCCATAGACAAGGCCACCTTAGTGAGCGAGATCTACAAAGGCTTCTCCTACGCACAGTACGGCACCATTCCTGAGGGCTTCCCCAACTGTCAGAATGCTGCGCTGTCGGAGCTGGCCCCGAACGTCTACGATCCCGAGGCGGCAAAGCAGTTGCTTGCCAAAGCCGGGTTCCCGGAGGGCAAGGGTTTCCCAATATACGAGTGGTGGCTTAGGCAGGTCGGCGCCAGGGAGGTCTCGATGTGTGAGGCCATCCAGGCCCGCTGGAAGGAGAACCTGGGCATCCAGGTCGAGATCAGGAACGCGGACTTCCAGTCCTTTACGGACGCTGCGTTCCAGTCGCGCACAGCACCGCTCTACTATGTAAACTATGGCATGGACTACCTCGACCCAGCTACGTTTATGAACATCTATAAGGACGGTGGCCGTCACCCGCATGTTGACGCGGCTTGGACAGAGTTCTACAACAGGGCCAACGCAACGTTCGTACCCGCCGAGCGCATGGAGCTGCTGCGCGAGTCAGAGGCGCAGCTCGTAAACGGCTTGGGGTACTATTTCGTGGACTCCGCGTTTGGCCTTGGGCTGATCAGCTGTCAGGTCGCCGGCGATACCGTCAAGCCCAACAAGGATGGCTATGTGTTCACCGGCGGCGGATGCCCCGGCATGATGCACGCCTACGAGGGCATGTACTACCGCCCGGCTACGTGCAGAGAGGGCTAGGGTAGCCAAGCACCCCAGTTCACCAACGACCCGGCGGGGTGCACGCCAACCCGCACCCCGCCGGACTCTTACCAGCCGAACGGAGAGGTCAACACCCCCATGGTCAACTATGTTGTTCGGCGGTTCATAGGTATCGGCAGCACCCTCCTCCTGTTGTCGCTGTTCACTTTTGCCCTGACCCGCGCGGTCCCTGGCACTCCGTGGGGGCATAACGCGCAGATTCCGCTGACGCCGGATCAGGAGGCATTGTTTAGGGCAGAGTACGGCATGGACAAGCCCGTCTGGGAGCAGTACCTGGTGTGGCTGCGCAAGGCGATGTTGCTGGATTTCGGCAGGCCTTTCAGTATGCCGGAGCTCTCTGTAACACAACTGATCGCCAAAGCGCTGCCCTACAGCGCCCTCATCGGCGGGCTTGCCGCTACGCTGACATTGTCGATTGGCATAACCCTGGGAATGGTTGCTGCCGCACATCAGAACTCTACGCTGGATAACGTCATCACTGGCTTAGCTGTTTTATCTGGCTCCCTTCCCAGTTTCGTGCTCGCCTTCATCCTAGTGTGGTTTTTTGCTGTCAAGCTGCTTTGGCTACCCGCTGGTGGATGGGGTGGGCCCAAGTACTGGATACTGCCCGTCGTCGCATATGGCATACCTGGAACCGGCGGCGTCAGCCGGTGGACGCGCAACTGCATGATCGAAGCCATGTCATCCGACTATGTACGGACAGCCTATGCCAAGGGCCTGAGCCGATCCGGAGTGATGAGAAGGCACGTGCTTCGCAATGCGCTCGTCCCCATGGTCACTTCCTTTCTACCCATGATTCCTGGCATGATGACGGGAACCATCTTCATTGAGCAGGTTTTTGGGTTGCCGGGCCTCGGCAAATTCTTCGTCACCGCCAGCACCAACCGCGATTTTCCCCTGGTGCTTGGTGTGACCATATTCTGGGCAATCTTGATCTCACTGACGAATTTCGCCACCGATATTCTGTATGGCGTCATCGATCCTCGTGTGCGCGTTGGTGGAGGTGACAAGTGACCAAGCGAGCGAGGGCAAATCAGGATCCAGCATCGGAGGATGTCGTTAGGCACGCCGGTCGCGTAGTCGGCGCCTGGAGGCGCTTCCGGCGCAACCGTCTAGCCGTGTTTGGCTTGTGCTATGCCGTCTTCATACTACTGGTGGCGATCTTTGCGCCATATATAGCCCCCTATCCGTATGACAAGATCGATCCAGCCATTGCGCTCGAGGGCCCGTCACTTCAGCATCCAATGGGACTGGACCAGATCGGTAGAGACATGCTATCGCGTATCCTCTTTGGGGCGCGGCCAATGCTACTGGTGGGGGTCCTAACGGGGCTCATCGGCCTACTCATCGGCATCCCGCTGGGCATCATTGCCGGCTTTGCGGGAGGAGCATTTGATTGGGTCGTTTGTCGCCTTGTCGACCTGTTCTCTGCCCTCCCCTGGTACCTGGTCGCGTTGTTCCTGATCATGGTGCTAAAGCCGAGCATCCAGAACCTTGTTCTGGCGCTGTCGATCACGGGCTGGGTGGGCCCCTGCCGGCTGGTGCGCGGCATGACCTTCTCCATCCGGGAGCAGGACTACATGGAGGCTGCCAGGGCGCTGGGCATCCCCTCCCGGCGGCTGATCTCAGCGCACATTCTACCCCAGGTGATTCCTTTGCTTCTGTGGGGCTTCGCGGCGGGGATCCCCGGCGCCGTCTTCGCCGAGGCAGGCATGAGTTTCCTTGGCATGGGTGTTCGCCCCCCTAGCCCCAGCTGGGGACAAATGCTTGGGCAGGCGGGCAACTACTGGACCTTCTGGCCACATGTCTTCGTCTTTCCATCGGCGGCGATCGTAGTCTCTGTACTGGCCTTCCAGGGCCTGGCCGACGGCCTCCGTGAAGCCATGGACGTCAATGTCAACGTCTAGTCCGCGCACCAGGAGCCAGAAATGAGTCCACTACTGGACGTAAGAAACTTGGAGGTTGCCTTCTACACCAAGGATGGCGTGGTGCGCGCGGTTAACGGCATCTCGTACACGATGGAAGAGGGCGACACGTTGGGGATCGTTGGAGAGAGCGGCAGCGGCAAGAGCGTGAGCACGATGTCGATGCTGCGGCTGATTCCAGAGCCGCCGGGCAAGATCGAGGGCGGGGAGGTGCTGTTCGACGGCGCCGATCTGGTCAAGATGAAG
>DIVN01000129.1 GCA_002435875.1 Anaerolineales bacterium UBA6131 | reverse complement strand
GGCACGCAGCAACACCTTGCACCATAGGGGGTGGCACGGGATTCTGCAGGGCGTGCGTCAGAGTCTGCGAGAGCCTGTCCTTGGGTACGCCGAGCCCCAGAGCAAAGAGATCCCGTCTCGCACAGATGCCAGCCGCGAGCGTATAGTCCGAGCCAGCGAGATGCGGGAAGAAGACGGGATGCCCATCGTGTTGCGCGATGATCGCCGCCGCCTCCAGCTGTGGGTCAGCGGCATGCTCGATGGTGGTCACCAGACCCTGCTGGCAGAGCCTCTGCCAAAAGTCACGGAAGCTCATCTTCTGCATCCTCCAGCAAGGGTGGTTCATCGAGGGCTCTGGTGTCGGCCCGACTGATACGGAAGTGGTCAAAGTCGTTGACGACCACGGTTTCCGGGAAGATGGTGCTCGCCTCAGCCAGAACCTGACGGCTAGAGTATCGGCGCGAGATGTGCGTGAGGAGTAGTTTTTTCACCCCCGCTTCGTAGGCGAGCGTGGCTGCTTGCGATGCGGTCAGATGGCCAAAGCGCTGCGCCATGTCCGCCTCGACGTCCAGATAGGTCGATTCGATCACCAGAGCATCGGCATCGGCGACATGTTGCACCAGATCTTCGGTCCTGCCGGCATCGCCGACCCAGGCCACCTTGACCCCCGGCAATGTTGGTCCCAGGACCTGGTCTGGCTGGATCGTGCGTCCATCTGCCAGCGTGATCGGTGTTCCGCCCACCAGTTGCCGACGCTCCGGACCGGGCGGCACGCCCAGGCGCTCTGCCTCGTCGGACAAGAAGGGCCGGCGGCTCTCTTCTTCAAAAAGAAAGCCAAAACAGCCCGGACCACGGTGGGTAACCGGGAATGCCGTGACCTGCAAAGCCCGCCTGCGCCAAAAGACTCGCGGGGTCAGCTCTTCGTACTCGAGGCGCATCTGGACTTCGCCGCCGCGGAGCACGACGTTCATCAGATCGCGGACGCGCTCCAGTGCCCAGCCCCCGCCATAGATGGTCAGGCGGCCAGCGGCCTCCCAGCGGGCGAAGGTGGACACCAGGCCACCCAGGCCCAGGATGTGATCCAGGTGCCCGTGGGTCAGCAGTACCTTATCCAGGCGCTTGAAGCCAAATCCACTGCGCAGAATCTGACGCTGGGTGCCTTCGCCGCAATCTATCAGAAAACGTTGATCCTCGAACATCAGCAGGGCTGCAGACAAGCCGCGCTCAACAGATGGCGCGGATGCTGATGTGCCGAGGAAGACCAGTTCGAACATGCTTCCCCCCAATCTCAGACCGAGGTGCGCAAGAACACGGCAGTGCCGGGCCTCAGGCAGCACATCAGACAGCCGCTGCCCACGCAGTGTCCGGCTCTACTCAATGTGCAAGGCGCCATGATCGCGCGAACGGGCCAGCACGCGGACGCCAAAGCAGGATAGCCTTCACCAAAAGCGACAGCGGTGCCTAATTCGCTGCGCAAGTGTCAGGTTGCGCGCCGCTTGCTCAGATCTTGTCGACGAATTGGGCCCAGTCGCCGTGCACGCCGTCTTCGGTCACGCCGTAGTAGTACTGCAGTTTGCCATCAGCACCGCGCTGCACAAGATCGTAGCGCTTGCGGCCCGAGCGCTGGTAGGTCTTCCACATGCCGATGTCACCCCGCCATTGCACCTGGTCGGGCTGGACCGGATGGTTCTCGTACTCGGTGACCGCGTACCTCCACAGGCGTCGAGCCGACTGAATGGTCACGTTCTGCACCGTGTTGCCGTTGCGCAGGTCACGCAGCACATAGTACTTGGTGCCGTGACGCTCCACCACTTCGACGATCTCCACGCCCGTACGAGGCGGTGGCACCCGCTGTTCGTCGCCCACCAGCTCGGGCACGTCTTCCAGTGTCGGGGGCGGGGAGATGGCGACGGCAGCAGCAACGGGCTCTGACCTGGTAGCTTGAAGCACGAGCTGCACGATCTCGTCACGCATGGCGCGACTGGTCTCGCTCTCCTGCCGGATGAAGATGTCCATGCCATCCAGGGCATAGGGTGGCGCGCTCCCTCTGGGGACTGTCACGCGCAGCACGTTTTTGCCTTGGCTCTTGAGCACATCAATGCCCACATCCAGCGGGGGCGCGACGGCCCGGCCGATCTCGGCGCTCAGCGCGCGCGACGCATCGTCTGCCCGATCCACACCGACGGGTACCCCTTTGGATTTGACGCCCGCCCCGATGAAGATCGTTCCACCGTTGGTGTTGGCAAAGGCCACTACGTCCCGCAGAATTGCCGTAAGGCCGGCACCCTTGCGTGCAGCTTGCTCGTGAAAGGACTGGACGATGCTGGGCCCCGATTCACGGGCTGCCTGCACAAAATCATACGAAGGCTCAGCGGGACGGTACGGTCGAGTTCGGGCGAAATCATCGCCAAGGAAGACCGCTTTGAGTGCCTCGAAGCTCACCTCTGGCAGGAGCACCTCGGTTGCCCGCTCCCCCACACCCAAGATGTTGTCATCCAGGGGATCAGCCTCGAGACGATGAGCATCGGAGCCTTGAATGCAATGCATGCGCCGCGGGTACTCGGGCTTGGACCCATTGTAGAAGGACGCGGTTGTGCGGCGGCCGGACTGGGTCAGGTCGGTAACCTCCAGCGCATGGAGATTGGCATCCTGGGTATAGGCAATCTTGGTCTGCCCCCCGAAATCGAAACCGCGCATGGCAACACCGTGGGTCGAATTGGCGTGGGCGGCAATGACAAGGCCTCCCGCCTCAGCAATGGTGCGGTAAGCGGTGAGGACATCAACAGTGGCGCCCACCTCACCTGAACCAGCATCTAGCTTGTCCGCAGGGATGCGCAGATCCAATAGAATGTGTTCGAGTTCGCGCACCAACGTGTCCGGCGGGAAAAGCCCCAAAATATGAAAGCCCAGAGTTGCCGTGAACTCAAAACCGGGGAGAATCAAAATCTTCTGACCCAGGCGGTGGTACTCTTCAAGCTCCTTCTTCTCATTGTCCCGCAGCCGCCCCAGGCGTTCGAGCAGTCCCAGCTCCTGAATCCTGGTACGGATGGCCGCCACTCCTGCCACAGTGTTGTGGTCCGTGACGGCCAGAATATCCAGGCCGCGTTCTTCGGCTCGCTGTAGAATCTGCAGATAGGCGATATTCGTTTGTTTGTAGTCAGCGGAGGCTGGGGTATGGACATGCAGGTCCATGCGGTACCAGCTCATCTTCCGCTCCTCTCTTTTATTCTTTTGCACTTGATGTCGTTATTGACTTCCTCCTTTTGATTGTCTTCTTATTAGCGCTCGCGCCGGTTGACCCCATCGGCGCAGTCAGAGCCGCTGTCAGCACTTGATCCACCGTATCCACCAGAACGAACTTGACCTCTTTGCGCACATCGGCTGGGACGTCTTCCAGATCAGCCTCGTTGCGCCTCGGCAGGATCACCGTGCGCAGACCAGCACGGTGAGCCGCAAGGACCTTCTCTTTCACCCCACCGATAGGCAGGACCTGCCCTCTCAGAGTGATCTCGCCGGTCATGCCCACCTGCGAGTCCACGGGCACGTTGGTGAGCAGGGACACCAGGGCGGTGGCCATGGTCACTCCGGCCGATGGGCCATCCTTGGGGATGGCGCCCGATGGCACGTGCAGGTGGATATCGCTCTCGGCAAAGACCGCGTCCTTGATGCCAAGATCGCCAGCCTTGGAGCGCACCCAGCTCAGGGCGGCCTGGGCGGACTCTTTCATTACATCACCAAGCTGCCCGGTCAACTGAAAGCCCTTGCCACCAGGCATGCGTGTCGCTTCGATAAACAGGATGTCGCCACCGGCAGACGTCCAGGCCAAGCCAGTTGCCACGCCAGGCACCATCGTGCGCTCCGCAGCCTCGAAAAAGTAGCGCGGCTTGCCCAGCGCCTCGGCCACCAGCTCAGGAGTAACGACGGTCTTGCCAGTTACCTCGTTGGCAGCAATACGGGTGACGATCTTGCGACAGATCGCTCCGATTTCTCGCTCCAAGTTGCGCAAGCCTGCCTCGCGGGTATAGTCACGCACGATCTTGCGCAGAGCCTCTGGCGTAAACTCGATCTCCTCTGGACGCAGAGCATTCTCGAGCAACTGCCTGGGGATGAGGTACTGCTGGGCGATCTTGAGCTTTTCCTCTTCCGTATACCCGGAAAGCTGCAAGATCTCCATACGGTCCTTGAGTGGCTCTGGAATGGGATCCAGCAGGTTAGCCGTGGTGATGAACATGACCTGCGACAGGTCGAAAGGCACATCCACGTAGTTGTCGCGGAACTCGCAGTTCTGCTCCGGGTCCAGCACTTCCAACAAAGCAGAAGCTGGGTCACCGCGCCAGTCTGCGCCGATCTTGTCCACCTCATCCAACATGAAGATGGGATTCTTGGAGCCAACGCGCTTGATAGCCTGGATAACCCTGCCAGGCATGGCCCCAATGTATGTGCGGCGGTGGCCACGGATCTCGGCCTCATCGCGCATGCCACCCAGAGACATGCGGGTGAACTTGCGCCCCATGGCCCGCGCGATAGACTGACCCAGCGAGGTTTTGCCTGTGCCCGGCGGACCCACGAAACACAAGATCACGCCTTCGCGCTCGCGCCGGATATGGTCTGTGACCTCCTCGGCAGCCTCGCCCTCTGGCTTCTTGCGCTCGCTGCGCAGCTNNATTCCAGGTCATAGTGGTCCTCATCGAGGACCTGCCGCACCCGCTGGATATCCAGGTTGTCTTCTGTGGCCGTCTGCCAGGGCAGGCTGACTAGCCAATCCAGGTAGGTCTTGATGACCGCGTACTCAGCGGCAGCGGGCGGCATCTTGCTCAGCCGATCCAGCTCACGACGGGCTTCCTTTTCAGCCTCTTCGGGCATGCCGGCCTGCTCAATCTTGGTGCGCAGGTCGGTGGCTTCCGCCTGCTGCTCGTCCTCTTCGCCGAGCTCTTTGCGGATGGCCTTTAGCTGCTCGCGCAGATAGTACTCTCGCTGCATCTTTTCCATCTCGGACTGGGCCTGATCCTGGATCTTTTTGCCCAGCTCGAGGACCTCGAGCTCCTTGTTGAGCACGGTGTTCAGATGCCGGAGTTTCTCCGTGACGCTGTCAGCCTCGAGGATGGCCTGGGCATCCTCCATGTCCATACGCACATAGGAGGCCACCAGGTAGGCTAACTGGCGCGGGTCCTCTACGTTGACCGCCGCCATGACCAGCTCCTCTGGCACATAGGGCATGAGCGCGGCCATGCGTCGGAACAGGTCCACGGTATTGCGCATGAGTGCCTCGGTCTCTACGCCCTCTTCGACCACATCAGGCACGACCTCAATCCTCGCCATCAGGTATGGCTCGGTTTGGGTGAACTCCTTGATCTTGATACGCTCCATACCTTGCACAAAGACTCGCACGGTCGAATCAGGCGCCTTGGCAAAGCGCGCGATTGTGGCCGCGGAGCCTACCCAATAGACATCGTCTGGGCCGGGATGTTCGACGCTGGCGTCCTTCAAGGCAACAAGGCCGACCATGCGGTCGCCCAGCACCACCTCGTCCACCAGCTTGATAGAGCGTGGCTGGCCGACGATCAGCGGCAACAGGATGGAAATCGGATAGACCACCGTGTTCTTCAACGGCAGAATGGGCAGGATATCTGGTATGGCGCTCTTGGCACCAGTTTCTACAGGCGTCATCTCAGGCGTCGCCTCAACGGTATCGACGTCAGAATCTTTTGGCGATAAATCCATTTCGCGTTGTACCTCCAAACATAACCCGCCGGCTGCGCCAAGCAGCCAAGAGGGTCGAAAACTGTTACGATCGTGGTTCCTTACGGATCAGGGTAACGACGGGAACGGTATGCTCAGCATCTGCCTTTGGCAGATCGACATAGAGAAAGCCACCTTCATAGTAAGCGTGAGCCCTTTCCTCATCTACCTCACACGGCAAATGCACATCGGCCCGGAACTCCCCGTAGCTGATCTCCATTTGCTGATAGGCGAGCTTCTCCGCCGGGTCCTGCCGACAGCCCCTGATGCTCAACTCACGGCCTTCAAGCTGCACCGTAATGGCATCTTCATCGACGCCAGCCAGATCTACCTTGACCGTGATCTGGGCATCGGTTTCGTACACGTCGGTCGGTGGATGCCAGACGCGAGGCTCTGTTGGGCAGACGCGCCCGCCGAGCGGCCCATAGTGTACGTACAGATAATTGAACCAGGGGCTCTCGGGCTCCTTATGTCCAAACTTGGTCTGACTGTGAATCCACATAGCACTTACCCCTACTATAGACGCTCTTGCCGGCTCAATATTGTACCCTCAGTCGCACGAACCTGCCAAACGCCCGCTCGGTTGCGACCTTGCCAGGCGCAGGGTTAGCGAGTATAATAATCGGTTGCGTGAGGGTAAGGCTCGGCGAGGGTTCGCCGAGCACGACCAACTATTGCTGGGGGGCACCATGCGTTTCCCAAGATCCAGCGGCATACTCCTGCACCCGACTTCTCTGCCTGGCGAATATGGGATCGGCGACCTGGGCAGAGGGGCCTACCAATTTGTCGACTTTCTACACCGTGCCGGGCAGCGCGTGTGGCAAGTGCTGCCGCTTGGGCCTACCGGCTACGGAGATTCACCCTATCAGTGCTTTTCGGCCTTCGCAGGGAATCCGCTGCTGATCAGCCCGGAGCCCCTACTGGAACAGGCGTTGCTTCTGGCAGACGATCTGCGAGAGCTGCGAGAGCTGCCAGCGGCAGCCGTCGACTTTGGCCCGCTAATAGAGTCCAAGGCTCAGGTGCTGCGCAGCGCGTTTCTGCGTTTTGCGCAGAACGCCACCGCGCAACAACGGGCGGAGTTCGAACGGTTTTGTGCTGAGGCACGGCTGTGGCTCAATGACTATGCGCTTTTCATGGCTCTGAAGGAGCGCCATGGCGGGGCGCTTTGGACCACCTGGGAGCCGGCGCTTGCCTCGCACGCCGCACAGGCCATCCAGGAAGCAGAACGGGAACTCGAGCAGGACATTGAGCGTCAAAAGTTCTTGCAGTACCTTTTCCATGTACAGTGGATGGGCTTGCGACGATACGCAAACGGCAAGGGCATCCGCATTATTGGGGACATGCCCATCTTTGTGGCGCACGATAGCGCCGATGTGTGGTCTCACCCCCACCTGTTCCACCTGGACAAAGAAGGCAACCCGACCGTCGTGGCTGGGGTACCCCCGGACTACTTTAGCACGACGGGACAGCGCTGGGGGAATCCTCATTACCGTTGGTTCCGGATGGCGGAAGATGACTATGGGTGGTGGATCGAGCGGTTTCGTGCTCTGTTCCAACTGGTGGACATTGTCCGCGTGGATCACTTCCGTGGCTTTGAAGCATACTGGGAAATCCCGGCCACGGAAAGCACCGCTGTGAAGGGCCGTTGGATCAAGGGGCCAGGCGAGGCGCTATTCCGGGCTTTGGAGAAAGCCCTGGGGTCACTGCCGATCATTGCCGAGGATTTGGGCGTGATCACGCCAGAGGTAGAGGACCTGCGAGACCGATTCGGGTTTCCAGGTATGTGCATTCTTCAGTTCGCCTTTGGCGCGGGCTCGGATAACCCATTCTTGCCGCACAACTATGTGCCAAACAGGGTTGCCTACACTGGCACGCACGATAACGACACGACAGCAGGTTGGCTGGCTTCGGCGCAGGACGCCGAACGCGAGGCTGCACTCAAATACTGTGCCAGCGATGGGCATGACCCCGTGTGGGACCTCACCCGCTGGCTGCTTGCCTCGGTAGCAGACACAGCCGTGGTGCCGATGCAGGATCTGCTGCGGCTGGGCAGCGAGGCGCGGATGAACTTCCCCAGTCGGCTTGGGGGCAACTGGAGCTGGCGAGTGGACGCCACGGCGCTGACTGATGATCTTGCCGACAGAGTGCGTGACTTGAGCGAGACATATGGCCGCTGCGCACCGCGTAAGGCGGACAATGCTGCGGCGTCAACTACCAAGACCGAAGAATAGCCTCTGTGCCAGGATAGTGGGCGGAGGCAAGGCAAAGACGCCCGACTACAGTGCACAGGATGGAATAGAGCAACATGGAACTTGAAGATAGCCTATTGGTGCGTGCCTCGGCCGAGCAGGAGTTTACTGCGGCCAAGCGGCGCGCCTTTATTGAGGGTGTGCTTGGGCAGCTGCGTGGACAACCCACGTCGCTTCTCCCGTTTGAGGCGGTCAAGGCCAGGCTGGGCCTGCTCCCCTCTGGCGATCGTGGCATACAAGAAATCCCACTGGACAAGATTGTTGGCAGCGAAGGACGCTATCACCAGTTCACGCGCTCTTTCTCGCCTTCTGCTGAGGTGGACAAAGAGCGCTGGATGAGGGTATTCGCTGCCAGTGAAAGCGGAGCAGGGCTGCCGCCCATCGAAGTCTACAAAGTGGGCGACGTGTACTTTGTCAAAGACGGTAATCACCGTGTCTCGGTGGCCCGTCAAGTGGGCGCCAAGACCATCCTGGCGTACGTGACCGAGTTTGTCGGGCCAGTCGACCTTTCGGCCGATATGGACCTGGCGCAGATCAGCCTAGAGGCCGAGCGGGCGCGGTTCCTGCAACAAACTGAGCTTGACGAGCTGCGTCCAGACTCGAACCTTGACGTCACCAACCCTGCCTATTACCAAAAGCTTGAAGAGCATATTGCCGTACATGGTTACTTCCTGGGTCTGGAGCGACGGCGCGACATTAATTGGGAAGAAGCGGTGACGGATTGGTATGACACCGTATACATGCCCATGGTCGCGGTCATCCGTAGCTACGGTTTGCAGCGCGAGTTTCCTGGGCAAACAGAGGCGGATCTCTACCTCTGGATCATGGATCATCGCTATTTCCTGGCCCAGGATCTGGGGCAGGACATCGAGCTACAGGAGGCTGCCGAGCACTTTGTGCAAACCCGCAGCCCGCGTTTTCAACGGGCGGTCGGACGTGTGCGGCGCTCGGTGGCCGACCTGCTTGTGCCAACCATCATGGAGTCGGGTCCGCCCGTCGGGCTTTGGCGCGAGGAAAGGGTAGAGGCCCGGCCTCATGGCAACCTGTTCCAGGACATTATGGTGCTGCTATCGGATGATCCAGACGACTGGTGTGCTGTGGAGCAGACCGTCGTGGTGGCACGCTACGAGCAGGCCAAGCTCTACGGGGTGCACCTGACCTCCGCCAGCGCACAGGAAACGGCGAGCGAAAGGCTGCGCGCGCGCTTTGCGCAAGAATGCGAGCACGAGAAGATTGACTGCCGCTTCATCGTTGAGCACGACCCTCCCAGCGAGGCTTTGGTGCAGCGGGCGCGCTGGGTTGACCTGGTCGTCTTGCCGCGCTTTGATCTAGGCCAGAGTACGCTGGCTGCCGAAGGCCAGCGCCTTCTGCGGACCGCGCTGCGCCACGTGTCTTGCCCATTGCTGTACAGTGGACTGACATGCTCGTCTCTTCGCTCGGCGCTCTTGGCCTATGACGCCAGCCCGACAAGCGAAGAGGCACTGCGCGTGGCTGCGCTTCTGGCCAAGTCATGGCAGATGAAGGTGGCCGTGGTGACAGTGGGGGAGGCCCGGCGAGCAGGCGAGGTGACCCTGGACAAGGCTGTCACCTATCTGCGAGAGCATGGCGTCGAGGTGCAGGCCGAGTTTGTTCAGGGGCCGGTGTCCGAACAGATCGTCGGAGTGGCCGACCGGATCGGCTGCGACCTGCTCATCATGGGCGGAGCGGGCTACTCGCCTTTCAGACACCTGTTCTCGCGGCGCACGATTGACCGTGTGCTGCGCGATGGGCCCTATCCGGTGCTGATTTGTCGCTGAGCCGAGGCAAACCGACCGGATGACTGGCCATTTGGCGAGACCGGGCAAGCCCGTCATTTTGACAAAACGGCAATAAGTGGATATAATAGATTGTTGCTGCCTCAGCGGGTTCTTCCGTTGATCGGCAGTCGAGCGCAACGATGGCGGAGGTATTCCCAGTGTACGCGGTAGTAGAGACAGGCGGCAAGCAATACAAGGTAAGCGTTGGTCAGACGATCGAAGTAGAGACGCTGCCCGCGGAAGTGGGCGATAGTGTTACTCTTGACCAAGTGCTGCTCGTGGCGGAAGGGGACCAGGTGCAGGTCGGCAAGCCCCTGGTGGCCGGTGCCTCTGTGGCGGGAACAATTGTTGGCCACGGATTGCACAAGAAGGCGATTATTTTTCACTATCGGCCCAAGCAGCGGTACCGGGTAAAGCGTGGCCATCGCCAGGCATTCACGCGCGTGCGTATCGATGAGATTAAGGCCTAGGCAAGTTTCGCCGGGCTTGTAGCACTAGGAGGATCAGATGGCACACAAAAAGAGCGGCGGCAGCGCGCACAATGGGCGCGACAGTCAGGCACAGCGCTTGGGCGTCAAGCGCTACGACGGCCAGTTGGTCACCTCTGGCACGATCATTGTTCGCCAGCGCGGCACGCACTTTCACCTCGGTGAGAACGTCATGATCGGCAAGGATGATACGATCTACGCGGTCGCCGAAGGTTACGTCAAGTTTGAGCATATCAGCAAAGATCGCAAACGCATCAGCGTGTATCCAGAGAAACAGTAGGTACAAACGTGAAAAAGGATATCCATCCCAAGTATTATCCCGATGCCAAGGTGATCTGTGCCTGCGGCAATACCTGGACGACCGGCTCCACCAAAGCGGAGATTCGCACAGAAATGTGCTCCAAGTGCCACCCGTTCTTCACTGGCGAGCAGCGCATTGTTGACACCGCCGGCCAGGTAGAGCGCTTTGAGCGTCGACGCAAGATCGGCGAGGACCGGCAGGTCGAAATGTCGACGCGCGCCCCGGGCAAGCGGACCGAAAACCTGTTTGAGTTTGTGACAGATGAGCCTGCCGCGGTGGTGCCCAGCACGACCGTCGAGGGTGCGGAGGAAGCACCGGAAGCCTTCGCCTCCAGTATTGGCACAATCGCCGAGGCCAAGCTGCAGCAGCGCCGGCCCAAGAAGCAGCAGGCACCAGCAGCCACAGCACCCAAGGGTAAGGCGGCCGAGCCCAAGGCTCCGCGACAGCCCAAGAAAGCCAAGGAGGCCCCAGCCGTGCCTGAGACGGCCGGCGAGGGCCCTGCCGAGTAAGCACGATCGTACGTACAATGAAAGAGAGGCAGAGTCAACGCTCTGTCTCTTTTGTTACATAGGAGACGAGGCTGCCATGGCTCACCAGAGGTATGAAGGCGGTTGGATCGAGGTCATCTGCGGCTGCATGTTTTCGGGCAAGACAGAGGAACTGATCCGCCGCGTCAAGCGTACTGTGATCGCCAAACAGAAGGTACAGGTGTTCAAGCCCAGCACGGATACCCGCTATCTGCGCGAAAAGGTCACTTCGCACAGCGGGGCGGGTTTCGAGGCCATACCTGTGGGACAAGCAGCGGAAATCCTCCAGCATGTGGATGATGAAACCGAAGTGGTGGGCGTCGATGAGGCCCAATTCTTTGATTGGGAGATTGTGGACGTGTGCACAACCCTGGCCAACCGTGGGCTACGGGTGATCGTTGCGGGCCTCGACATGGACTTTCGCGGTGAGCCTTTCGGCCCTATGCCAGTACTTATCGCGCAGGCAGAGAAGGTAGACAAGCTGCAAGCCATTTGCCAGCGGTGCGGCGCGCCGGCCAGCCGAACCCAGCGACTGATCAACGGCGAACCTGCCGCCTACGACGACCCGATCATTCTGGTAGGAGCATCGGAAGTGTACGAAGCGCGCTGCCGTGTCTGCCACCAAGTGCCGCCATCGAGGGGTGCGCGATGAGCTCGGTGCATTATGGCGGGCAGGCCGTCATCGAAGGCGTGATGATGCGAGGAACGCACAATGTAGCGATTGCCATACGCAAACCATCCGGGGAGATTGTGGTGCATGGCGAGCCACTGCCGGCACGCATTTACAACAGCCGCTGGGCCAAGCTGCCGTTCCTGCGTGGCCTCACCGGCTTGTGGGACACCCTGGTGCTCGGCATTCGCGCACTGATGTACTCTGCCGACATGGCCCTAGAGGAAGAGGATGTGAAATTCGGCGGGGCTGCCATGTGGGGTACGATGGCGATGTCACTGCTGATAGGCGTTGGTCTGTTCGTACTGACGCCTATGCTGCTCGTTGGGCTGGTGGACCGCCTGATCCCAAGCCATCTGCTCAGCAACTTGGCCGAAGGACTGGTGCGGTTGCTCTTTTTCGTGAGCTATCTGCTCATCGTCGGACGCCTGTCCGACATCCAACGTGTGTTCTCGTATCATGGAGCAGAGCACAAGACCATCAATGCCTATGAGAACGGCGTGCCGCTAACTCCGACCGAGGTACAGCGCTTTGGCACGGCCCATGCCCGCTGCGGCACCAGCTTCCTGCTCATCGTATTGCTGCTCTTTGTGCTGCTGACTTCTTTCCTCGGCCGCCCTTCCCTACTGGTACGATTTGCCTCGCGCCTACTGCTCCTGCCAGTGGTATCAGCGATAGCTTACGAGTTCATTCGCTTCTCGGCGAACCACCCGGACAATGTGCTGGTGCGCGCGCTGGTTGCGCCTGGGATGTGGCTGCAGCGCTTGACCACGCGCGAGCCCGAGGACAGCATGCTCGAGGTATCCATTGCGGCCTTGCAGCGTGTGCTGGCCGATGATGGATTGAGCACGTAGCCGCTGCCGCGCGTTTAGGCAGCAGCTCTAGCGCTGAACGTTGGCGGCACAGAGGATCGGAGAACGACATGCAGTTGGTGTACCGCGACAAGACCTGGGAACTTGAAGGCAAAATGCCGCTGAGCAAGGCCATCAAGAAGGTTGGCCTGCAGCCCATCTCCGTACTGGCTATGCGCGACGGCAAACTGCTGACGAACGATGTGCTAGTCGGGGGCGACGATGTGATCAAGCTGATCGCCGTCGTCTCGGGAGGCTGATGCTGTGCTCACCTACCAAGCGGCCCTGGCTGGGGCGATGACGCGCGATGTGGATTAGGCCGCAATGAAGTGCCGCAAGTGTCGTGCTCCGGCTGCAGTAAATATGCGCCACCACAAGCTTGCCCTGTGCGAAACGTGCTTTCTGGAGTGGGTGCCAGAACAGGTCCAGCGCACGATTGAAAAGTACCACATGTTCGAGACCTCGGAGCGTATACTCGTGGCCGTGTCGGGCGGCAAAGACAGCCTGGGCTTGTGGGACATACTGCTGCGACTGGGCTATGCCGCTGACGGTGTCTACATCCACCTGGGCATCGCCGATGGCGACTATTCGGACATCTCACAGAGCAAAGTAGA
>DIVN01000189.1 GCA_002435875.1 Anaerolineales bacterium UBA6131 | reverse complement strand
GGCCGTTCGGCTGCCGGCGTGATCGCTATCAAGCTCTCGCCGCCAGAGCAGCTGATCTACATGGGTTTGGTTGAGGAGGGCGCGTCGCTCCTCGTGGCATCAGCGAAGGGATACGCCAAGAGAACACCCGTGAGCGAATACCCTCTGCAAAGCCGCTCGGGCCGTGGCGTCGCCACATACGCCAAAGCCACGCCGCAGACTGGACCACTTGTGGCTGCAACGGTAGTAGCCGATGCCGATACATTGGCGTTTGTGTGTGCTACTGGTAACGCGGAGGTGCGCGAAGCCCGATCGATTCAGACTCAGGGCCGCTCCACGCGAGGCACACCTGTGCTTCGGCTCCTAGACAAAGACTCTATCATTGCGGTCTCCCGTCTGGCGTTGCCGCATGAGGGGCGGAGCTCACCAGACACGCCGGCCCAGTCATCCAGAAACACGCCATCCACCAAGGAAAAGAAGGCTAAATCGACTGCCGCACGTGTTCCGGTTAAGTCAACCGGCCCAGCATCTGCTGTGGCAGGCAAAGCCAAGCCAAGGCCGACGGCCAAAAAGGCAACGTCTGCCAAACCGCCGACAGCAGAAAAGCCCGCCGCAAACTCCAAGAAAGGCAAAGGCGCGGGAACCGAGAAATCAGCCAACCGGCCACCCTCGGGTGGCGCCAAAGCAAAGCAGCGATAGACTCAGAGTTGTCCAGCGAGGAATGGCACGATGGACTTGAAAGAACTGCTTAAGGCAGGACGGGGGCAGCTGCTGGAAACCATGGCCCAACCGCAGCCCGACGAATTGGCCGAGTCCCTGGTGGCTTTTGCCAATGCTGATGGAGGTACCGTGCTGTTGGGGGTCAATGCTGCTGGCGCCGTTGCCGAACAGCTGCCGGACGAGCACCTCGAAGCGATTCTCCTCCGCGCGCAGATGCTGTGCCATCCGCCGGTAGAAACCACATGGCAATCACTTGGCACCGGTCACGGCCTTGTCACCGCCATTCAGATTCCTCGCAGCACGCAGCTGCACAGCTTGCAGGACGGGCGCATTCTGTTGCGGTCTGGCGCCAGGAACAGGCCACTGAGCGGCGAAGAAGTCCGCCATTTGGCCGCGACAAAGGGAGCTGGTGACTATGAGCTGGAGCCCATCACGGCCGCGACGTCCGCCGATCTTGATGATCGTCTGATTGCCGAACACCTCAGACAGCGGCGTGAGCGAGGTCCTCGAGGCGAAAAGCAGACCGATGAGCAGCTATTGGCAGAAATGGGGGCTCTGGACCCCAAGGGTGTACCAACGGTGGCTGGGCTGTTGCTCTACGGACGCAATCCTCAGCGCTTTCTGCCGCAAAGCGGTGCTGTGTTCGTACGTTTCCAGGGCACGGACGTGGTGGCAGGCGGGGGCTCGCAAACGAACATGCAGCGTGAGGAGCTAGCTGGTCCGGTTGGTGCGATCATCGAAGGGCTCTGGGCCGCCATCTGGAACCAGGTCCGCCATGAGTCCGTCGTCTCGGGTCTCAAACGCGAAGACCGCCCCGAATACCCACAGCCGGCCGTGCGCGAAGCGGTGGTCAATGCCGTCGCCCACAGGGACTATCGCATCGGCGGACGACGCATCGAAGTACGCATGTTCGATGACCGTCTGGAGATTGTCAGCCCGGGCGGACTGCCGGGTCACATCACACTTGACAACATCGTGGAAGAACACTTTTCGCGGAATCCACGCCTCGTGCGCGGGCTATTCTACGCCGGCTTTATTGAGGAGCTCGGCCTGGGCATCGATCGCATGATCCACGAGATGATCCAGGCAGGGCACCCAAGGCCTCACTTTGAGGCACAGCCATTCACCTTCAAGGTGACTCTGCGTAACGTTCGTGAACGTGCGGCCAGCAAATGGACTCAGCAACTGAACGAGAGGCAGATTCGAGCACTTGCGCACATCGAGGCAGATAGCCGCATCACCAACCGGGAGTACCACGAGCTTTGCCCCGACGTCACGCCAGAAACGCTGCGACTGGACTTGGCCGATATGGTGGACAAGGGCATCCTGCTGCGCATTGGTGACAAGAAGGGGACCTACTACATCCTGAAGTAGCCAGGGAGGATATCCCAAAAAATATCGCAGATATCCCAACTGGCTGCACACGGCAGCGGCGAGTCTCATCCGCGCTGTGCGGATGGCTATTGGGGATGTCGGCAAGCGTGTTCGCTGTGTCCGGATGCCGCCGAGACAAGAGCGGCGAAGATCCGGAGCATGCGCGGATCGGTATCCAACAGCCCCTCCGGATGCCACTGGACGCCCAGTGCGAAGGTCCCATCATCAGTCTCGACTGCTTCCACGATGTCGTCGGCGGACCGTGCTGTCACACGCAGACCGGTCGCTACTTGCCTGATAGCCTGGTGATGAAAGCTGTTGACGTGAAACCGTGTCGCCCCAAGGATCATGCTCAGCTTGCTTGACGGCAAAACGGACACTTCGTGCGCCGCACAGTCCCGCGGACTGTCGGCAAAGTTGTGCCGCATAGCCCCGACTATCTCAGCCTCGATGTCCTGGTAGAGAGTGCCACCCATGGCCACATTGAGCACCTGGATGCCGCGACAGATGGCCAGGAGAGGGACGCCCTTGCGGATGGCTTCTCGTGTCACAAGCAGCTCCACCCGGTCTCTGGCTTCGTCAACGCCCGCGACGGTGTGCAGGCGAGGCTGCCCAAAGTGCACAGGGTCTACATCTCCCCCGCCGGCCAACAACAGCCCGTCCAACCGACGCATCGTCTCAAGGACCGCCTCGTCGTCGACCAACGGCAGCAACAGTGGCAGCCCGCCTGCCCTCTCAACAGCGCGGCAGTAGCTCACCTCACCGCAGTATCTACGGTATCTACTGCTGGAGCGGCTCTGGCCAGGAATGCCGATGAGCGGGCGCATTGGTAGATCTAGGGAACCAGGCGCAGGAAGAGGGGCACAAAGGCAAGGGACACGGCCGCTACCAACTCGACAAGTATGTTCAACGTGGGCCCGGCGGTGTCTTTGAGCGGATCGCCGACAGTGTCGCCAACAANNCGCTCACGATGTTGCCGGCGATGAATCCCGCCAGTGCCTCTCGTCCGAGCGCGAGCACAATCAAGAACGGCGCTGCAACCGCCGTCAGGCAGGGCAAGACAAGCTGCTGGAGGGCGCCCTGCGTCGCGATGTCGATACAGGTATGGTAGTCAGGAGGGACTCGCCCCTCGCGAAGCCCGATGATCTCGGAAAACTGTCTGCGCACCTCTGCAACAATCAGTCCAGCGGTGTGCCCCACTGCACTCAAGGTCATGGACGAGACCAAAGCTGGCAACGCACCCCCGATGAGAAGCCCGGCCATCACCCTTGGATCGCGAATATCCAGGCTCTGCACATGCGTGGCCTCTGAATAGGCGCTGAGCAGCGACAGCGCCGCCGCAGCCGTTGCACTCACAGCAAACGCCTTGGCGATGGCAGCCGTGGTGTTTCCTGCAGCATCCAGCCGATCTGTAATGCGCCGAACCTGCGGATGCTGGCGCGTCATTTCAGCAATGCCCCCGGCGTTATCAGCGATCGGCCCGTAAGCATCCATAGAGAGGGTGATGCCAAGGATAGACA
>DIVN01000003.1 GCA_002435875.1 Anaerolineales bacterium UBA6131 | reverse complement strand
ACCTCGGCCACGCTGTGCGTCGTCTTGTAGCTGACGACTCCGGACATGGCGGTGAGATCCGTGGCGCCATCCATAACCGGGATATCCTCTACTACGGGCGGCGCAACGCCCTCCGGGGCCACGATCTTGACCCGCTTGTTGATGTCGGTCAGATCGAATGTCACGTCGACCACGCCGTTTGTGCCGCCGCTGATGCCCAGCGACTTGCCCTCATAATGGGCCACGTACTTGACTACAACCTGCAGGTCCGGTGAGACGTAGACGTCGCCGCTCATCTTCTCGGCAGCACCCAGGGTGAGAAAGCCGCCACTGCTCTCGGCTAGCCTATAGTGGTCAGCGGTCACGCCGTTCACGCTCATGCCCCGCTGCACCAGCTTGCCCTTGTTGCCCGAGATGATACCGAGGGGATCGCTGAACATCGCCGAGGCGGCTGTGGGATCGTCCTCTGTCGTTAGCATGGAGATCCACTGGTTGTCATCACCCTTGTAGTAGGTGTACTGGCCGATGCGGATGATCTCCATGGAATCCTCGCTGCTGCTCCAGATGCTGTGACGGGCATCGTCGGCCCTGGAGTACTCATCGAGGGCTTCCCAGTATCCGGTCGTGGGCGCGCCGTCTTTGGTCTCGGACCACTTCCAGCCGTAGGTAGCGCGGTAGGAATCCAGCTTGTCCAGGCTTGACGAATCGCCTAGCTCATACTCTTCAGCGGCGCTCGTAGGCTGCGCCGCGGCGGCGGTGGGCACAGCCGTGGGCTGCGCCGCTGCCGTGGTCGGCCGGGCTGTCGCTTGAGCAGCCGGGGTACTCTGCTGCACCCCGCTGGGAACCGCCGTCGCCACGGGCTTGCCGCCACAGGCTGCCAGCACTGCCAGTGCGAGCAGCAGCACCATGATCGTTCGTGTCTTCACAGACTATCCTCCTCTGGCCCTTCCGTAACAGAAGGGACGTTCACCTGATACTCCGTTCAGTTATGACGCACAAACAGCGGCATGCTTGCGCCGCTCTTTGCGGATTGCTCACGGGTCGTCAACATCGCCGCCCGGTCCCAGTGCCGACCAGAGGGCAATTCGGTAGGGGAACAGTTCCGCGCGCATGACGCCGCCCTTGACCGCTGGGTCGTTGCGCATCGTCTCCAGGGCAGCCGCCTCTGACTCGGCCACAAAGATCACAATGCCAAACGTCGTCTCATCGTCGTTGAGCGTGCGGCCGGCCATCACCACGGTACCCCGCGCAGCGAGCGCCCGCAGGTAGGCAAAGTGGGCATCGATAACCCGCTCCTCGATCGCGGTAAGCCCCTCGGTCAGCATCGCCAGGCGGGTCGGCTGGATGCGGTACAGGAACTGCGGCATAGCTCTCCTATGCACTCGTAGACATGGATTGCGTCGTGCTGACGGTGCGTGCCTCTTGCCAGCGCAGCCAGACCACGAAGGCTACCAGCAGCCCGACCTGGATCCAGTTCTGCTCGCCCAGGTCCAGGAAGTTCAGGGCCGTACCGGCGGACTGGTGGGCCAGCATCGCCGTGAGGAGATTCCTGCCCGACAAGTTGAACAGCGAGTCAATCATGAACGAGAGAGCGACCATCGAGAGCGCCTGGTACACCGAGGGCATCTCGCCGAACGCGATGTTCATGCCCTGATGCCATAGCCACCACAGCACCCCCACCACGAGGCTGCCCAGGGTGCGGCCCAGCCGTGTTTGCAGGTGCGGAAGAGCGAATCCACGCCAGCCGGGTTCCTCGAGCAGTGGGCTAGTAAGCAGCCCCGCGGCAAACTGCACGACCATGATCGGCAGCACGAATGCGCCCATGCTGTCTGGCCCCGTTCTGATCAGCTGCAGCCCTGGGAGCCTGCCCAGGGCGGCGTAGGACAGGTTGCCCAGAGTCGTGATTACCAGCATGGACAACCCGGCCAGGATAGGCCATCGGCGGTCTGTACCTCGGAAACGGATCTGGCCATAGATCCGCTCCACCGACACTTGCTTCAGCGTCAGGCTCTCTATGATCAGCAGAGACAGCAGCGGGCCAAGGGTACCCAAGGTAGAGAGCGCAAAGACGATCACGCTTGGCTCGCCACCATCCTGTACTCGCCACATGGCCAGCCAGAAAGCCCACGAAATCACAAAGGTGAGTACGTAGAACAGTATGATCTTGTGCTTGAGCGCTTGTTCACGCATGAGCCATCCTCTTCCTGCAGGGTGACCTCAAGATCGCGCCGTACTTATGCCCAGGGCCAGCATAGACTGATCAGCACAGATGCAAGCGCATTGAAGGCGACCGCCAGATAGTAGTACGGGCCAATGCTCTTGGCCACTGGCTTGCCGTCCTCCGCGACCACAACGAAATCCAGCCAGCTCTGCTGATACACCTTGCTCTTAGTGCGATAGATCATGTGCACGACAAGGCTTAGGCTCAAGAAACAGGCAAAGAAGACGAGAGCCTTGCGCGTGCCAAATAGGCGAGCGTAGCCCAGGGCAAAAGCCAACAGGCCCACGACTTTCAGTACCTTGAACCACTTGGGTTGTACCGTGTGCGAACGGATGAACCTGACATCAATCTTGATTGCGTCGAGTAGCTTGCTCACCGTGAACCTCCGCGCTCGTCTGCAGTTGCGGCCGGGTGACATCGCAAGGCACATTTGTCGGGAACGCTGGTATAATAGCAGCGATTCGCCCGACCTTCGGCACCGCGCCATGCGACCCGAGCATAGGTCGCAAAGCGATGGCTGTCAAGAGGAGTGCTTGCCTATGCAAACCGTCAGCTTCCGTCTGAAGCCCGGCCAAGACCTGAAGGTCGCCCTGGACCGCCTGGCGGTACGCCGCAAGCTGGAGGCGGCCTGCGTCGTCACCTGCGTTGGTAGCCTGACACCAGCGGCAATTCGCTTCGCCAACCAGCCTGCGCCGACCGTTCTGGATGGCCAGTGGGAGATCGTGTCGCTAGTCGGTACGTTGTCCATATATGGCTCGCACTGCCACATCGCCGTCTCTGACGGCGACGGGCGTACCCTCGGCGGACACTTGATGGAAGGCAGCCGCATCTATACCACTGCGGAGATCGTGCTAGGCATAGTGCCAGGTGTGCGCTTCCTGCGTGAGCTGGACCCGGATACGGGTTACCGCGAGCTGGCCATCGAGCCGCTCAGCGGCCCGTCCGCTGCTTGACAGGCGTGGCGCCATTGCCACGGCAGACTGAATACCACGAAAGGGGGAATGGACCAGTGGAGGTCACCAGTCGACAGAGAGTGCGCACAGCGCTGGCCCATCAGCAGCCAGACCGTGCTCCATGCGACTTGCTCGCCGTGCCCGAGATCTGGCACAAGCTGCAGGATGCGCTGGGCGTTGGCGACCGTGAAGGAGTCATGCGCGAGCTACAGGTGGACTGCCGTCGCATCTCGTACGACTCGTACGCAGCGCCTCCGGAGCGCTTCATCGGTCACGGTCGGGTGGATTGGTACGATAGCCCGGCGCGCTCATCCGCCGAGCGCGTCTGGAGGCTGCACACATCCGATGGGCTTATGATTGATGTGTGGGGTGCACGCCGACGCGAGACCGTGAACAGCTTCGGAAGGTATGAGGACCTGACTGACCCTCCTTTGGCCGATGCCGATACCCTCGGCGCGCTGCAGTTGCATGACTGGTTCAGTCCGGACTGGTTCGACTTTGCCACATTGCCCGATGATCTGGCGCACCTGGATGCCCACGGCGAGTATCATCTCCGCTATCGCATCGGCTCGATCTTCGAGACCGCCTGGTCGCTGCGCGGGTTTGAACAGACGCTCACCGACCTGGCGTTGTCGCCTCAAGTGCCGGGGTATATCATGGATCGCATCGTCGAGGTGTTGATCGAGACCCTGCGCACGGTGATGCGCCTGGCTGGTGAGCGCATCGACATGCTCTACTACTATGACGATCTGGCCTCGATGGACAGCCTGCTGATGAGCCGCGCTATGTGGAAGCGCACCGTACAGCCACGCCAGGAAAAGCTGCTGGAAGTCGCGCGGAGCTACGGCAAGCCGATCATGTACCATTGCGACGGCGCCCTCTTCCCACTCCTACCAGAGCTGCTCGATATGGGCATCACGGTGCTCAACCCCATTCAGACTGATGCACGCGAGATGGAGCCCGAGCGCCTCAAAGGGACTTTCGGCGACCGGCTCAGTTTTCACGGGGGAGTGAACATCACTCGCCTGTTGCCTAGCGGCTCTCCCAATGAGGTGCGCGAGGCCGTTGGCAAGCTTGTGGAGGTGCTGGGAAAGGACGGGGGCTATATCCTGGCGCCTTCGCACCACATCCAGGGAGATACTCCGATAGAGAACGTGTTAGCGATGTACGAGACCGAGCTGCGCGCGTAGCTCGCGATCCGTCTCGGGGGAGACGTTAATCATCAGGCGCAGTGCGCCATGCTGAAGGGCAGATACTGCAGAGCGGTCTACTGGTTCCCATCGCCGACACGACTTCGCTTCGGGGTGAGCGTCATCTGCGTTGCGTGACCGCGGCTTTGATGCTAAGCCGCGCAGGCGCCTCAGACTACTTTCCTGCCAGCAGCCGCAGGTCGCCAGCGACTTCCAGCCCGGCGTGTCGGCCGGTGCCCTCAAAGAGAATCGACTGCCTGCTTTCGGCAAGCGCACACAGCCGCACTTCGATTGCAGCGCTGAGTGATTCTGGCACGCGTACGCCCATGTCGGAGGTGCTGGGCCCCTTCAGGTCGGTGGCGTCCACCCGCGGTGCTCGGATCTCCAGCCGGTGGGTTCTGTTGCGCAGCACCCAGTGCACTTGTCGGTCGTCAATGACCAGGCGCTCGATCTTGCCTCCGTTGTAGGTGGTGAAGCGGTGCAGCCTGCCGCCGTGCCACAGGCCGACGATAAAGCCGCGAAAGCGCCAGCGTGCCATGGGTATACTGGCCACTGAGGCTGTGAGAGATATGCCGGTGGTTCCGAAGTGGTTGCTCTGCATCCAGACCCAGGCCGATGGGAACGAGCGCCCCCAGTCCTTCTCGATATAGCCGCGCCCCCGCTCCAATCGATCTCCCTGCCGTCGACAATCAGCGTGCCTTCCAGCGTATGATCCAGACTGAGCACACCGTGGTAGGTCTCCAGAAATGGTAGCCACGCCAGCGGTCCCATGACCCCAGGCGAGGATATATTTACCGGCCAAGGGATCCGGTCGCCAAAGCGCACCTCTCCGCGCAGAGACTGGTTGTCAGAGCGAAGGTCGAGCGCCATCGAGCCAAGTGAGAATCGGCTTGCTCCCAGAGTGAGATCGAAGCGGCCGCGAGCAGCATGAAACGCATCGACTGGGAAGCGATGGTAAAGAGTGGACACGCTGGCGCCGTCCAACACTTGTATGNNGTCGTGCAAGAAGATCGCCGGGATGATTGCCATCCGCTGCGACCCATCGGCGCTGACCAATTTGAAGTACCAGCCCTCGAAGAAGGGCGGACGCTTGCCGCACCCGTGGTAGCGCTCTGGATGAAGTATGGTGTCGAGAAACGCACACATGTCGGACCTCCGCGACGTGGATTGGGGCGGCCGCCTGTCCTCACGTGCTTTTCGTGCCCGCGCTTGGCTAGCGCGGAGGCCAATGTGGAAACTAGGAAGCTTATGCCCTCGCGACCGCCTCTTTAATGGCTTGAGCAGGCGCCAGTTCGGTCTCTTGCAGTCCCGTCCCCTTGAACTGACTCATGTAGAGGTTGTAGTAGAACCCACGGCGCGCCACGAGCTGCTCGTGGTTCCCGCTCTCGATGATTCGCCCGCCGTTGATCACAAGAACGAGGTCTGCTTTGCGGATCGTGCTCAGTCGGTGGGCGATTACAAAGCTGGTCTTGCCTTGCATCAGCCTCAGCAGGGCTTGCTGTATCCTAACCTCAGTCCGGGTGTCCACACTGCTGGTGGCTTCATCCAGGATCAAGATGGCGGGGTCGCTCAGTGCCGCGCGGGCGATGGAGAGCAGCTGTCGTTGGCCCTGGCTAAGGTTTCCAGCCCGCTCGGACAGTTCTGTCTGGTATCCGTGGGGCAAGCGCAGGATAAACTGCTCCGCATTGGCCAGCCTGGCCGCCGCCATACACTCTTCGTCGGTGGCGTCCAGTCTGCCGTAACGGATGTTCTCCATCACTGTGTCGGAAAACAGGAAGGTGTCCTGCAAGACCATGCCCATCTTGCGCCGCAGGCTGTCCTTGCGCAGGCTGCGCAGGTCATGGCCGTCGATCCTGATCGCCCCGCTGTCCACATCGTAGAATCGCATGAGTAGGTTGACGATCGTCGTCTTGCCAGCGCCGGTAGGGCCGACCAGGGCAATGGTCTGGCCAGGCTGGGCGATGAAGGTGACATCCTCGAGCACTGGTACGCTCTTGTCATAGCCAAAGTCCACCTGATCAAACGCAGCTTCTCCACACACCTTCTCTAGAGAGAGCGCATCAGGCTTGTCGGTCAGCTCAGGTCGCTCATCGATTACGGCAAACACACGCTCTGCACCAGCAATGGCGGCTTGCACCGAGTTGTAGAGCGAGGACAACTGTCGTAGCGGCTCTGCAAAACGGCGCGCATAGTTCACAAACGACACAACCATACCCACGGATGCCATGCCACGCAGCACCAACCAACCACCCAACCCTGCCACCACTGCGATGTGGGCATTGCTCAGCACCGTCATCATGGGCATCACCAGGTAGGCCAGGGTCATGGCCCGTATTCCAGACTGCCGCACAGCCTTGTTTGCGCGAACGAAGGAAGCCAAGACCGTGCGTTCCTGGCCAAAGGCCTGTACCACGCGTTGGGCGCTGATGGTCTCTTCCATCATGCCGTTCAGTTGCCCCAGCCGGCTCTGCAGATCGCGAAAGCTCTGCCGGGTGTGCTTGGCCACTGAACCGGTCAGCAACAGCATCAGCGGTATCACCAGCAGACTGCCCAAGGTCAGCCACACGTTGAGCAGGGCCATCATCGCCAGAATGCCTGCAAGGCTGAGCAGACCCGAGATGAGCTGGGTCACTCCCATGATCAGCGCACGGTTGATGGCCTCGGTGTCGCTGGTCAGGCGGCTCATCAGCTCCCCGTGCGTCTGCCGATCAAAAAAGCGCAAACTGAGCATTTGTAGGTGCTCAAAGAGGTCCTGTCGCAAGCTACGAAGTGCCTGCTGAACGATGGCGGCTGTGAGATAGTTCTGGCCAAACTGGGCTAGCCACTGCACAACGAACGCTGCGAGCATTATCGTGCTCACCCGTACCAGCGCGGTTCGGTCACCGAACGCGTCCACAGCCCGCCCGATTAGGAACGGGCCCATCACGTTTAATGCAGTGCCCACCACAATCAACACGGCCACGAGAGCAAGCTGACGTCGAAACGGGGCAAAGTAGGTGGCCAGACGCTTCAGTGTGCCTCGTGTGTCCTTGGCCTTCTCGATGCGAATGCCGTGCATGGCTCCTGGTCCGCGCGGGCCGCCACCTGTTCTGATATTCTGCGTATCACTAGGCGGTCTGGACATGAGCCGTCCCTCCGTCGCCAAGCTGAGAATCGTAGATCTCGCGGTAGATCGGGCTGCTGGCTATCAGCTCGGCATGGCTGCCGACCGCCACAATCTTGCCGCGCTCGAGCACCACGATCTTGTCCGCGTTTAGAACGGTAGACACACGCTGAGCAATGACAAAGCTGGTGTGGCCTTCCATCCAACCGTCCAGCGCCTTCTCGATCTCCTCTTCCGTTTCTATGTCCACGGCACTGGTGCTGTCGTCGAGAATGAGAACAGCAGGATGAATCAGCAGTGCGCGTGCAATGGCGATGCGTTGCTTCTGCCCGCCAGAGAGATTGACGCCGCGCTGCCCCACCAATGAGTCGTACCCCTCGGGGAACTTCACGACAAAGTCATGTGCTTGTGCCGCTTTGGCCGCCGCCACCACTTCTTCGTCGCTGGCTTCCGGCCGACCGTAGCGGATGTTGTCTCGGATGGTACCGCTGAAGAGTACTGCTTCCTGCAGTGCGACCCCGACCGTGGAGCGCAACGAGGCCAGTTTCAGCTCCCGTACATCTATGCCGTCAATGGTGATCCGACCGCTGGTGGCATCGTAAAAGCGTGGGATCATGTGCACCAGACTCGACTTGCCCGAGCCAGTGGCACCGAGCAACGCGATTTTCTGACCCGGCTCGGCAATGAGGCTGATCCCATTCAGCACCGGCTCATGGCAATCGCCGTTGTAGCTAGAGCAGACGTCCTCAAAAGCCACACGCCCACGTGCATTCTCCAGCGAGCGCGCTCCCGGCATCTCCTGGATCTCCGGAACGCTGTCCAGCACCTCGACAATACGTTGTGCCGATACCTGCGCTGCTGAGATCATGTTCACCATCATGCCCATCATCATGATCGGGAACATCGTCGACATCAGATAGTTCACAAAAGCTACAGTCTGCCCCACGCTCATCGTTCCGGCCTGCACCTGCAATCCGCCAAACCAGAGCACTGCCAGGATCCCCAGGTTGAGACACAGGTTGAGGCTCGGAAAGATCATCGAGAACAAGCGTCCCACCTTGATGTGTTGCTGCATGAGGGCCGAGTTGGCCTCGTCAAAGCGTCGTCCCTCATGCTCAGCACGCACAAACGCCTTGACCACACGGATGCCTGACAGATTCTCTTGCAGGATGGTGTTAAGCCGGTCCAGTCGCTGCTGAATGACACGAAAGAGGGGGTGGCCGCGCGTGACGATGATATAGACCAGCGCACTCATTGCCGGCAGCAAGACCAGTAGGATCAGTGCGAGACGCGGGCTCGTCGCGATCAAGAGTGTAAGGCTGCCCAAGAAGAGCAGTGGTGTCCTGGCTAGCATGCGTAGTGACAACAGCACCAGCTGCTCGACCTGGCTGATATCGCTGGTTAGGCGCACAATCAGGTTGCCTGTCTGCAGACGGTCGAGATTGCCGAAGGCAAGGGCCTGCACTTTGGCAAAGAGGGCCTCGCGGATGTCCGTGCTCGAGGATACGGCTACTTCTACCGACAACGAGTTGTTGACGATGGTAAAAAGGGCTTCTACCAGGGCCACGCCCAACATCCACAGGGCGGTGGTGCGGATCACGCCCATGTCGTTTCTGGCAATGCCCTGATCGATGATGCGCTGCACCAGACGCGGCACCATCAACTCAGCGACGGTCATCGCCGCAACAAAAGTCAGAGCCAATGCAATGCGCCCGCGGTACGGGCGCAGGTAGTGTATCAAGCGTCCCATTGCTAGAACTCCTCACGCGGTTAGTCGCAAGCCAAAAGAGAATATAGGCTGATGTGACCCGTGGGTCAAGTTGGCAGCAGGACTGGCGTGCAGTTCCATGGGGCATTCTAGGTGGGGAGCCGCCCCAAGTCCGGAGAACGGGCGACGAGGTTCGATTCGTGCAAGATACGGCCACAAGTGGGTTCTCAGCCATGTCCCCGGCCTACATGGCTACTACCGTGAACCACCTCGGCAGGCCCGTCTGAAAAGCTAGCTTGCGCTCGTGTAGCACAAGCGGTATGCTCCCCCAATCATTGTGAGTCCAGGTCTAGCAGGTTTTGAGCACTCCCGAGGCCCAGAGTGCATGAGCCTCCGAAGGCCGGGTTACGACCTAGCCAGCGCGTACTCCGTTGGGCAGCGGGCGCTCAGGCACTGCCAGGGCTGAAGCGATCCCGTCCTTGAACCCCAGGTCAAAGAGCATGCCTTCGGATGTTTCGCCCATCATCTGGCGTGGCTGCAGGTTGACCACAAAGAGGGCTTGCACGCCCACGATCTCCGCCAGGTTGGCCCGCTCCTTCTTGATGCCGGCCAGGATCGTGCGCTGATGGTCGCCGAAATCCACCGTCATCTTCACCAGCTTGTCCGATTTCGGTACCTCGTCCACCCGCACGATTGTGCCGACACGGATGTCTACCTGGTCAAAGGTAGAGTAGGGGATAGTGGGCTTGGCCGGCGCAGGCGCGAATGCCATAGTTGTGCTCCTTGAGAGTGGTTAGTCTGTAACGCTGAATGAATCTACGGTGCGGTAGTAGGCATCAGGATTGCTCACGCCCAGCGCCTGGGCGTCACACGAGGTCAGCGGCTGCATGAGGGCCCCGAAGCGATAGACGGTATCCTCGTCGAGAAAGAGAGTGGTCAGATGCCAGCTATTGGATACAACCGTTGACAAGGTCACCCCAGGAGGCTCGTGCTCGAGCAGCGAATCGTCGCGATTGACATATTGTGGTGACCCCAGCTGTGCCAGGTACTCCGTCACCAGTTCGTCAAGCGTGTGCCCGTTGGCTGGCAGGACCTCGAGATAGGTGTCGTCGGCGAAACGAAGCAGATTATCTTCCGTCGAGAGTGTGCACCAGTAGTCAAACGATATTCCTTCTGCCGGGTCAGAATGCACAAGCCACAAAGGGGCAATGGTAGCATCCACCTCGGCTTCCGGCCGCAATGCCACTGCGTCGCCAGGGGCGGCAGTGCAATCGGCCGAGGCTCCCGGGCTGGGCAAGCCGCACGCGGCCGCCTCGTCGCTCGTCGGTGCCCATGTCGCGACCAGGGCAAACGGTGCCTCTGTTGCCGGCGCGCTCCGTCCACAGGATGCCACGATCATTGCCGCTGTGCACAGCACACCAAGGAGCGTGTGCAACAGGAGCGGACGTGCATGGCCTGACGAGTGTCGTACGGTCATTGCCGCATGCTCCCGCTGGCAGCTTGTGTACCGCCATGCCCACCCCAGGCCCTCACTGTGCCGCGCGCGACCAGGCTGGCAAGTGCCCGGCGTGGCCCGCAGGATGCTTGGTCAGCCACGTGCGCCATCCCTTCTTTCAAGTACTCCATGCACAGCAACATGTCAGCGCCATCCTACCTCCGGCTGTGTTCAGGCACGCCCGCGAACCCTGCCACTCTGGCAGCCCAGTATTGGCCTTTAGGCACTGGCACAGCAAATCTCAAAACCCTCACCTTAGCGGAGTGCAACCGCCAGCAGCCGCAACGCCAACCCCGTGACCAGCAAGTTGCCGAAAAGCGCGCTGAGCAGGCGCAGCCGCGCGGACAGCCGTGTGCGTAGCAGCGCACCGAACCCTGCCAGCAGCGTCTGCCATGAGAGCGACGCCAGCCCCACACCGGCCACATACGACGCGCACCGCAACGAGCCGGCGGAAGTGCTGCCGATGACAAAGGCGGCAAAGTACAACACAGTCAAAGGATTGGCCAGAGTGATGGTCAGGAACTTCAGATAAGTGCGCAACGGTGCGCAGTCATACACGCCGATCTCGGGCGCCGTCAGCGCCCGCTGGCTGCGCAACAGCCCGGAAATGCCCATGGCCATCAGGATCAGCGCTCCCGCCACGCGCAGCGGCACAGCCCGCGGCGCGAGAATGGGAGCGAGTGCCACGCCGGCCACACTGGCCACCGTCGCATAGATCACATCCGCGCTGGCAGCCCCCGCCCCCCCACAACAGCCGACCAAGAGGCCACAACGCATAGAAGTGCTGATGATCAGCAGGGCCACGGCACCCATCGGAATCGCGATGCCATAGCCTGCCAACAGTCCTTGGACGAAAGGCGACATGTCTCAACCTGTAGGCGACGCTGCCTGAGCGATCTCAGATGTGTCGGCAGCGCGGAGTGTGCTAAGGGCCCTAATCGTTACCCACGGGTTGGGCTGATGTCTGTTACCGAACTCAACCCAGGTCTTGCCGCTGTAGTCATATTCAAGTGGCCATCGTCCCGCAGCGTCCTGCTTGCCCAGCACAAGGCGCAGCGCGCTGTCCAGGCGCACGTCGTGCCCAATGCCGAGCCGGGCCAGCGCCTCAACCGTCTGCAGCACATCGGTGACGTAGAATACTGGAAAACCGAACCTGAACCAACTCGCATTGGGCTTGCCGCCAGTGGGCGTGGGGTAGGCGGCGCCTGCCGGATCGGTGCTGAACAGAAACTCGACGCCTTGTCCTATGGCCCGCGTGATGAGCGGTGTGCGTCGCTCGTGGGGCCAGGCAGCAAAGGCGAGCATCACCTTCACCGCGTCCCAGGCGCATGGCTTGCCGTTATTGGCGCCACAGGCAAACAACGGACCGCACCTGGAGGCATAGTAGCGCTGCGGCGCGCCCTTCTCCGTGTTCGGGGCCAGACCCTCACCTGTGACGGTGCGTGCCATCCATTCGAAGGCCTCGGCAAGGCGCGGGTCATCGCAGCCCAGCGCCAACAGCGCCGCACACATGTTTCCCTGCAGGCAGTCTATCGTACCCGAGGGAGAACCGTTCAGAGTGAACTTCCCCTCGCCGAAAGCGTGATCAAGCGCATAGGCACACGCGCGTCGGATCCGCTTATCGCATTGTGCGGAGCCTCCGAGCTGGGCCAGTAAGATTAGTGACCACAGTGTGGACCGGTACTTGGGATTGTATCCCGGGCCTGCCTTGACCCAGTAGCCCTCCGGTTCCATGGCTGCCAACACCTCGGCAATGGGGCCGCTGCGGTGGGCAGCCTCGCAGGCGGCCCTCAGCTCCGGATCATCGGTGGGGCGGCCCAGGACGTTGCGGAGCGTCAGGTAGCGTACGCCGGGTGTGTCGGATTGCAGCAGCCAGACAACGGGCTCGTCGCGAACCTGATCCAACCATGCCATGGGTGGCGCTCCTTTCGGCAGATTGGCCCACTGTTCTGGGCTGACAGGCGCAGGTGAGGCGGTCAGGGGAGCCGCACAGGCGTCGACTCTGGCATGAAGGCGCATCCGCCAGGCGCAGCGCGGTCAAAGCGCGTACGGTCACCCAGGGGTTCGGCTGGCCCAGGCGACCAAAGCTGCCCCAAGTGCTCTGTGTCAGGCGGCGCTCAAGGGGCCAACGTCCTTGTGCGTCCTGCTTGCTCAACACGAATTCCAGGGCGTTGGCGAGGCGTGGGTCCTGGCCGTAGCCAAGCCCGGTCAGCGCCTCCACAAGCTGCAGCACATCCGTCAGGTAAAAGACCGGGAAACTCAAGTCGAACCAGCCCTTGTGGGGTTGTCCGCCTGTCCGCTCACGGTACATGGCTTTGGCCGGATCAGTGCTCAAGAGGAACTGCACACCCTGCTCGATGGCCGCGCGGATCAGTGGCGTGCGCCGCTCCTCTGGCCACCTGGACAAAGCCAGCATGACTTTGGCCGCACCCCAGGCACAAGGCAACCCGTCATTGGCCCCGCAGGCAAAGTTCGGGCCACATTTGTAGCGGTAGTAGCGCAGAGGCGCGTGGTGGTCCTTTAGCGGGGCCATTGCTTCACCCGTGACTGTCCTCGCCATCCATTCAAAAGCGCCTGCCAGCCGCGGGTCATCGCATCCGAGCTCCATTAGGGCGGCGCAGAGGTTGCCCTGCAGACAATCGAAGGTGCCTCTTGCTTCGCGATTGTAGCTGAACTGTCCGCCATCAGCGAGGGCGTGGTCGAGCAGGTAGCCACAGGCGCGTTGGATGCGCTCATCGCACTCTACTGACGCACCCAACTGCGCCAAGAGGATGATCGCCCACACGGTGGAGCGGTACTTGGGCCCGTAACCAGGCCCTGGCTTCACCCAGTAGCCCTCCGGCTCCATCGCCGCCAGTACCCCTGCGATGGGACCATCGGTATGCGCGGCTGCACGTGCTTCGTCAAGCTCCGGGTCGTCCAGAAGCCGGCCAAGCACGTTGCGCAGCGTCAGGTAAGATACCCCGGCTGCATCGGATTGCATCAGCCAGTCAACCGGACTATCGTTTACTTGCTTGAGCCATTCCAATCCCCGTCCTCCAAAGGTTAGTTGATTCAACGCCTGCACTATAGTGCAGCAAGATGGGGTGGTCAATCAAGCCTGTCCAGCGCACTGCCGTTCCAAACGCTACCAAAGGGGTTCCTTACACGCCCTCCATCGATTCTTCACAACTCTCCAGTACGATGGGGCTACTGATTGCACAAATCGTTGTTTCTCGGGCGCTCGACGCCCGTCAAGATAAATCTCTCGGAAGGTAACTGCATGAAAACTAACAAACAGAAAATCAACTGGGTCCTCGATGCAGGGCTCTTTGCCGTCTTTCTACTCTCCTTCGTGCTTGACCTGACGGGTCTCGCGCTGCACCAGTGGTTGGGACTCTTTGCTGGTGTACTTGCTCTGCTCCATCTGGTCCTCCACTGGAACTGGGTCAAGTGCGTTACCGTGCGGTTTCTTGGCCGTACCACCTGGCAGGCTAGAATCTACTACGTGCTGGATGTCGGCATCATGCTCGGCTTTGCGCTGATCCTGGCGACGGGGGTTCTCATCTCCTCGTGGCTGTCGCTTTTCTTGGACAGCTACTTTGTATGGAAGTCGGTGCACGTAGCCGTGTCTATCGTGACCCTGGGCCTGGTAGTGCTGAAGGTCGCCCTACACTGGCGCTGGGTAGTGTCCGTCTTCCATCGCCTGTTGCCGATCACCGCGCCAAAGGTCCGGCGCGTCGAGACGGTGCCTGCCAGGACCGCGATCGGACGACGCCAGTTCCTTCGGATGATGGGCATCGTGGGCGCGGGTGCTTGTGTCGCCATGGTCAGCGCCTCCAGAGCGCTTACCGACAGCCTGGCCCAGTCATCCGCTCCTGCGGACTTGACTGCACTTGCCGCCAGCCTCGCCACGCCGCTACCTCTGACTACTGAGCCGTCGGGTGTTGGGTCAAACTCCGCGGTTGCCTCCTCACCAACGGCGACGCCTTCTCCCAGCGAGCTGACGCAGAGTACACCGTCACCTTCTTGCCGGGTGCTGTGCCCCAGGGCGTGCTCGTACCCAGGCCAGTGCCGCCGCTATATCGATCGCAACGGCAACGGTCGCTGTGACAACGGTGAATGTCTCTAGCGTTCCGATGAGACGGCGTCGCGCCAAGCGTCAGAACCACTGCTGAGCTTGTCTAGGCCTGGCTGCGATCCATGTGGCCAGGCCCTCTTGCTGGAGCATCTTGTTCCTCCGAGACGACTTGACCAGCTCCGATGACCTGCTATACTGACGACGGTGGGTGACGCACTTCAGGTCTACCCACTTCGCCAAGCGCATTGTCTCTCATTGACGGCCTTCTGCTGCCTCGTGGCAAAGGCAAACTGGCAATCGGCACTGCGGATTGTCTAGGGGCAGGATGTGAGCAAGGAAACGATCCTTGTCGTGGACGATGAGCAAAACATCGTCGATCTTGTGCGCCTCTACTTGGAACGGGAAGCGTTCACTGTCGCCACGGCCTGCGATGGCGAGGATGCGCTAGCCAAGGCTCACGATCTTCAGCCGGCGCTGATCATACTGGATCTCATGCTTCCGAAGGTGGATGGGTGGGAGGTTTGCCGCCGCTTGAGAGCGCACTCACAGGTGCCCATCCTCATGCTCACCGCACGCAGCGATGACGTGGACAAGATTGTCGGTCTTGAGCTTGGCGCAGACGATTACCTCTCCAAGCCCTTCAATCCGCGCGAGCTCGTCGCGCGCGTCAAGGCCATCCTGCGACGCGGTCAGGCCAGCGTTCAGACGACTGCCCCGCTCCGACTGCAACGTCTGCTGGTTGATCGGCAGCGCCGTGAGGTCACCGTATCAGGGCAGCGCATTGGGCTCCGCAGCCGGGAGTTTGATCTGCTGGTTGCCTTGATGCAGAACCAGGGCCTGGTGCTCAGTCGTGAGCAGCTTCTTAGCCAGGTTTGGGGCTACGACTACTTTGGCGAGACGCGCACTGTGGACGTTCATGTCGCGCATCTGAGGGTCAAACTGCAGGGCAGCGGTGTACTGATCGAAACCTTGCGAGGTATTGGCTACAAGCTCGTTCCAGGAGATTGAGATGCTGAGCAGCTTGCGCTCGCGCCTGGTCTTCTCCTACGTATTGGTCGTGTTTCTATCCCTCTTTCTCGGCTTGCTGACCCTGGTGGTCGCGATTCGTCCTGTCTTGACCCGGCTGGCCTATGCTACGCTGCTTGACAAAGCTCTGCCGACGGCCAGGCTGATCAACGAGCTCGCTCTGCGCGATCTGCCTCTCGCCGACCTTCGGGCCAGGCTCGACGACCAGGCTGGCGAGCAGCTTGTGCGCATTCTCGTCGCGGAACCGCGAGGACGTGTGCTTGTGGATTCGGGCGGCAGCCTCGAGGGACGGCCCATCAATGCTCTGCTGCCCCAGTTGCCTGATGCGGACAATCGGCAAGCCCGCGGGGTCCTAACCTACGACGGGCGCAGGCTACTGTACGTCGCGGTGCCGGTTTCGCTGCCCCGAGCGGGAGCGGCGTTGCCCCAGGCACATCTGCTGATCATGGCCGCCCCGGCGCGCGGGACCTGGGCCGTGCTGGGAGAGCTGACTTCGGGATTCCTCTGGGCTGGGGTCGTCACGTTGCTCGTGGCCGTTGTTCTGGCCATGATCATTGCCTACTCTCTAGGCGCACCGGTGAAAAAGATCGCCACGGCAGCCCGGGCCATCGCCCAGGGTGACTATGACCAGCAACTGCGCATCGAATACCCTGCAGAGATGCAAGAAGTGGCCCAGAGCTTTAACGACATGGCACAGCAGGTCAAGCAGTCCCAGCAGGCCATGCGTGACCTGGTGGCCAACGTGTCACATGAGCTCAAGACCCCCCTGACGTCCATCCGGGGCTTTGCTGATGCCTTACTCGATGGTACTGCCGCCGCACAACCGGATCGCGAACGAGCTGTCAGGGTCGTCCGCGAGGAATCGCTGCGTATGTCGCGCATGGTTGAGGAGTTGCTCGAGCTCTCCAGACTTGAGGCTGGGC
>DIVN01000079.1 GCA_002435875.1 Anaerolineales bacterium UBA6131 | reverse complement strand
GCAGCAGAAGCGAGTTGGAGAGCCCTGCGCTGACGAAGAACAGAGAAAAGACCAGGAAGAGCGATCGGAGCATAGGCGTGTCTAGCAGCACCCTCCACCCTGCGCGCAGGTTTCGCCCCACGGCGGCAAGGCCAGCGTCCGTCTGCGTGGCGGCAACCTTGGGTATGGGCGCGAACAAGATCATCAGCGCCGAGAACACGTAGGCCACCGNNGGCTTGATGCGGATCAGCAGGATGCAGGCGGCGGAAAAGAGATAGGTCAGCGCGTTGACATAGAACGCCCAGCGGATGTCAGCCGCTGCCGCGATCAGGCCCGATGCAGCGAAGCCGATGGCGGTGGAGCCAAAGGAGCTGATCGCCATCAGCGAGTTGGCGGCGGTCAGCTCCTCATCCGTGGCAATCTCGGGGAGCACGCTTTCGTGAGCCGGATCGAAGAACTGCGTGACGACTGCGGAGAGGGCGACCATGACATACAGCCAGGCGATGCCCCGGGCAACCATGAAAGGAATGAGCAGTACCACAAAGACGCGCAGCACGTCAGAAATCAGCATGATCCGTTTGCGGTCGTAGCGATCTGCCACCACACCTGCCAGCAGCCCGACCAGGATTGTGGGTGCAGACGTGGCCATTAGCATCAGTCCGACACTGGCCGCCGAGCCAGTAACCCTGAACACGAGGATGGCCGCAGCCAGCGACGTCAGCGAGCAGCCGATGGTTTCAATCACCTGGCCGACCCACAGGAGGGTGAAGCTGCGATTGCGGAAGATTGCAAACGCCGATGGAGGTTTGGCCGCTTCGCTTGCCGTCATTCCATGCTCCTTGCCACTGTGCTTGCCCGCTCCAGTTCGTCGATCCACGCGGCAATCAGATCAAACCCGCCTTGCCAAAATGCGGGGGCGGTGATGTCCAGCCCTGCTTCGCTCAGAATCGCGATCGGTGAGGCAGAGCCTCCATAGGCAAGTATCTTTAGATACTTAGGCTTGAACGACTCACCCTCCACGCGATAGCGCTGGAACAGTGCGAGCACGAGCAATTGGCCGAAACTGTAGGCGTAGGTGTAGAAGGGCGTCCTGTAGATGTGCGGAACCAGCAGCCATTCCCACCTGAACTCGTCGCTGACCTCTACCGCGTCGCCGAACTGCTCGGCCAGATTCGCAAGGTAGCATGCGGTGAGGTCGTCCGTGGTCCTGCCTTCAGCAACGAGACGGTGGGCATCGCGCTCGAAGATCGACAAGTAGGCCTGGCGCTGGACTGTGACATAGGCGTCGTCCACCATGGCCGCCAGCATCTCGCGTCGGACTGCTGGGTCTGTCTCTGCTGCGAGCAGCCGTTCCGCCAGGAGCATTTCGCTGAAAACCGAAGCCGTTTCGGCCAGAGGCTCCGCCGCATCAAACGCGAGAACCGAGTGACCGCCAGCCATCATCGAGTGGATGGCGTGACCCATCTCGTGCGCCAGGGTCGCGATATCGCGGCTGCGGCCGTTGAAGTTCATAAGCACCCACGGTGCGAGGGCGGGCAAGGCCGAATAGCAGAAAGCGCCGCCGCGCTTGCCCGGGCGCGGTTGAGGATCAAAGTGAGCCTCGTCCAAGACGCGGTGCATCTGCTCCGCCAGAATGGGCGAGAAATCGGCGAAACTGTCCAAGACCATGTCAATCGCCTGCGGCAGTTCGTAGCGCTTCTCCGAGGACGCGAGCGGCGCGTAGATGTCATAGCGGCGCAGCCGATCCATTTTGAGCCAGTTGGCCTTGAGCCGAAAATAGCGCTGGAAGACGTGCGCGTTGCTGCAGCATACATCCAGCAGTGTGTTGACGACTGCGTCAGGGAGGTCGTTCATCGTGTTGCGCGCGGCGATTGGCTCGGAGAAATGCCGCAGCAAGATCATCTCCGCGTGCCAGTCGCGCGCCCTGTGGTCATAGATTTGCGCGAGCACAGTGCTGTGTTCAGTGTATACACGGTACAGCTCCCGATACGCCGCGGCGCGCTTCTCTGCAGAAGGGTTGCGGACATAGGAGGCCAGTTCGTTTTCTGTGAGCATCTTGCGCTCGCCATCCAGCTCCAGGCTGAACGTGAACGCGCTGGTCAGCATGTCGTAGAGCGTTACCAGGGCGTCGACCCCATTCACATCCTTGAGCGTGATGATCCGCTCTTCGGGCTCGCTGAGGGTGAAGGGCTTGAAGCGGCGCCACGACTCCAGGAAGTAGCGCCGGTCGCCACTGGCGTCTATCAGCCTGCGGGCAGTCTCGTCCGGCAAGGACTTGAACCAGTGTTCGAAGAAGAGCGTGCGGTTCTCCGCATCCGCAACCAGCTGGTTCACGCGGTTCTGCTGGTTGAGGGCACTCTGACTTTGAGTATCCTCTGCGAACCTCAGGAATGTGTACGCAGTGAGACGGCGGGCCGCAATCGCCATCGCCTCGTAAGCGTCCATTGCATGAGAGAAGTCAGCAACCGAGACATCGGGGGAAAGCCTGGCGCGGAAAGACTCGAGACTCGCAAGAGACTCCTCCAAGGTGTGGGCAGGCTGCGCCAGACTATCCGCATCCGTCTTGGTAACGAGGGCTTCAAGGTTCCAGCGATAGGAGAGGGTGTCCATCTTGCACCTCCCAAACATAGGGCGAGACATAACCCCAGGATTGCGGCACATGGCTGATTATAGCATGTGGTTGCCCATTGTCAATTGCTTCTGGAGAGGGTGGAGTGAAAGATGTACCATTTGACGATGAGCGTCCGCGGTTGAGGACGTCACGAGGCTGTTTGTTTGATCCGCCGGTCAATTGAGTATTGTGATGCGTTGAGGGTCAGCGTTTGCGGTCAGGAAGAGAGCCGGTCTTCCTGAGATTGGACAGCGCGTAAGGGTGTGCTGCTCAATAAGTACATCCGTTCTGAATCATCGCTACTGTATGACGGTGATTTGTAGCAACTGCTCAGGTGACCGAGGTATCTGCTTGGCAGGCGTTGCACATGAGGGCGGCGGTCTTGTCGGGGATCGCAGGTGTAGTCAGCAAGACAGCAGGAATCTTCATCTTGGACAGCGTGAAGATAGCCACCTGCTTATGTGGCGTGTCCCAGCGGTGATTGCTTTGGTCGGCGGCGATTGTCAGGCAGCCTTCCGGCGATAGTCGTGATGCAGGCCGCCGAGGACAGGGTAAGACACGATTCGGCCCGTCTTGGACAGCGGCTCTGGTTGGCAAGGGATTCGCTGGTTGATACCCTGGTGGGGCCGCGCGTGATTGAAGTAGGCGACGTATTCCTTGACGATGCGGTGAAGATGGCGCTCGCTGAGTATGAGGAAGTGGTCCAGGCATTCTCGGCGGAGACTCCCCAGGAATCGTTCGCAGATGGCGTTGGCCTTTGGCGCCCCGATTGGTGTTCGGAGCACCTCGATGTTTGTTTCCGTGGCCACTCGGGCGAAGGACGCCCCGTACTTGCAGTCATTGTCACG
>DIVN01000283.1 GCA_002435875.1 Anaerolineales bacterium UBA6131 | reverse complement strand
ATGCGATCCAAGACGGCGGAGGCAAGTGCCCTTCGTCACCCCCCACAACACCGCACCGAAACTCGCTTCTGGATCGTGGATGTCTTGTGCGCACGAATGCTGGGAGTAGCTGCATTAGACTTTTATATGATGTGGCTCAATCACCTTGACAAGACTTGCACACCATGATATCATCTTAGCACTCGAGAGCCCTGACTGCTAGTCGGCGAGCGCTGGGGTGCCAGGACGCGTAAATTGCGGATGGATTCCTTAACAGAGCGACAAAAGCAAATCCTTGAGATTGCCATACGCGAGTACATCACGACGGCTCACCCGATCGGTTCGGACACGGTGTGTCGGAAGCATACTCTCGGCATTAGCCCAGCAACCATCCGCAACGAGTTTGCTGCGCTGACGGATATGGGATATCTGATGCAGCCACACACTTCGGCAGGGCGCGTTCCCACAGCTGAGGGGTATCGCTACTTTGTGCAGCAGTTGATGGAAGAGTCGGAGCTTCCTCTTTCGCAGCAGCTGCTCATCAGACACCAGTTCCATCAGATCACGAAGGATCCTGACGAGTGGCTGAAGCTAGCGGCATCGGTGCTAGCTCATGTGGCACAGAGTGCAGCACTGATCTCTGCCCCACAAACCCGCAGAGCCCGCTTCCGTCACATGGAGCTGGTGTCCATTAGCGACCGTACGGGCTTGACGATTCTGGTGCTACAGGATGGATCTGTGCATCAACAATTGATGAGCTTTGCGCGCAGCGTGTCGCAAGAGGAGCTCAGCCGGCTCTCGGCCAGGCTCAACGAGCGATACGCCAATATGAGTGCCGAAGAGATGCGCTCTGCAGCGACGGGGCTGGAGGCCGACTTGCGCGAAAGCCTGGAGCCCGAAGTAACACAACATATCATTGAGCTCACGGCTGCTCACGAAGCCACGAGCGGGCGACAAATCTACCGTGACGGACTCATGCAGGTCCTTCACCAGCCGGAATTCGAGGAGATCGATCGCGCTCGGGACATGCTGCAGTTCCTGGAGCAAGGCGATGTGCTCGAGTCGATGCTCCGTCAGGTACAGCTCGATAAGGGCGTGCAGGTTATCATCGGCAGTGAAGGAAAATGGGAGGCAATTCGCGACTTTAGCATGGTGCTCTCAGGCTATGGCCTTCCGGGCGAGGCCAAAGGGGTCCTGGGCGTCTTGGGACCGATGCGTATGCCCTACGGGCTGGCCATCCCTGCCGTGCGCTACGTCGCGACCCTCATGAGTGACCTGGTGAACCGCCTTTACGGCGAGCAGATGGAGTCAGACAGAAATGAATCCTGAGCAAGAGGGAGCGCAGCCACGTCCAGAGAGCACCGACCAACCGACCAACGGGACAAAGACGCTGTCCGATGAGCTCGCCAGCTTGACCCGTGAGCTTGCTTCGGTGCGAGAAGAGTCAGAGCATCGCCGCGAACAGTGGATGCTTGCCGCGGCCAATCTGGAAAACTATAAGAAGCGCGTGCAGAGAGAACGTCAAGATTTGCAGGAGCTTTGTCTGGCCGCGACCATCGGCCGGCTTCTGCCCATTTTGGATGATCTGGAGCGTGCTTTTGCGACCCTGCCGGACGATCTGCATAGCCTGACGTGGACGGACGGGCTCGCCCTGGTGCATCGGAAGATGTACGCCATCTTGGAGGAGCTGGGCCTGCGAGAGATCGAGGCTTTGGGGAAACCCTTCGATCCCGCGGTACATCAGGCAATCGTTCACAAAGAAACCGACACCGCTCAAGATGGCTATGTGCTGGAGGTGCTTCAGAAGGGTTACCGCATCGGCGGCCGCATACTGCGGCCAGCTCTAACAAGCGTGGCCCGCGCACCATCTGGCAGCGGACCGACGTACCATGCAGACATTTCTGGCACGTCCGCGAATCCGGCTACGAGCGCTAATGACAACGCGGGCGATCCACCCGCATAGGCAAGAGTAGATTCATCCCAGGAGGACATAGATGAGCAAGATCGTAGGAATCGACTTAGGTACAACTTTTTCGGTGATCTCTGTAATGGAAGGCGGAGAGCCGGTGGTAATCCCGACGTCAGAGGGCGAGCGTCTGTTGCCATCGATCGTCGCTGTGAATCCTAAAACCGGCGAACGCATGGTGGGCTGGGTCGCGCGTCGCCAAGCCGTCACCAATCCAGAGAACACTGTCTTTTCCATCAAGAGACTGATGGGGCGCAAGTTCAAGGACGCCGAAGTGCAACACGCCATGAAGCGCCTGCCATACAAGGTCGTCGAGGCCAAGAACGGAGATGCCTGGGTGGAGATGGGAGATAAGCAATACTCACCCCCGGAAATCTCCGCAATGATCCTTCAGAAACTCAAGACTGACGCAGAAGCATATCTTGGGGAGCCAGTCAAGCAGGCCGTCATCACCGTGCCGGCTTACTTCAACGACTCTCAGCGTCAGGCAACCAAGGATGCAGGCCGCATTGCCGGGCTAGAGGTTCTGCGCATCATCAACGAGCCAACGGCATCATCGCTGGCCTATGGCCTTGACAAAAAGAAGGATGAGACCATCGCGGTCTATGACCTTGGTGGTGGCACCTTTGACATATCCGTCTTGAGCCTCGGTGAAGGCGTCTTTGAGGTAGTTTCGACCAACGGCGACACCTACCTGGGAGGCGATGACTTTGATCTGCGCATCATCGACTGGTTGGCAGATGAGTTCAAGAAAGATGCTGGCATAGACTTGCGACAGGACCGCATGGCCCTTCAGCGTCTGAAGGAGGCGGCCGAGAAGGCCAAGATCGAGCNNGACCCAAGCACCTGGTGATGACCCTGGCCCGCTCCAAGTTGGAGCAGCTCGTTGGAGACCTGGTGGACAAGTCGTTGGGACCGGTGCAGCAGGCCCTTAAGGATGCCAACCTGAAGCCTGGCGATATCGATGAGATCGTCTTGGTGGGCGGGCAGACCCGTATGCCCTTGGTGCAAGAGACGGTCCGCAAGTTCTTTGGCAAAGAGCCGAACAAGAGTGTCAACCCGGACGAAGTGGTCTCGGTCGGAGCTGCCATACAGGCGGCAGTTCTCTCCGGTGATGT
>DIVN01000109.1 GCA_002435875.1 Anaerolineales bacterium UBA6131 | reverse complement strand
CTCAGCAATCGTCATTTCGTCGTCTCTGGCCATGATCCCTCGGTGATATCATCATTTGAGCGAACCACGCCAGTCTAGTGACATTTTAGGTGAAAGAATACGAGTCCTTGACCCTCAAGCGTCCGGGGTCTATAATCGTTTTCAGCACCCACTGCGGAGAGAGAAGTTGAGCGTGGACGAGCAGGCTCTGATCGCTGCAGCACAGAACGGCGACATACAGGCCATGAACAAGTTGATAGCCGCCTACCAGTCGCTCGCGTACAACGTGGCCTATCGCACGCTGCACGACTCGGCAAGCGCTGCTGACGCTACCCAAGAGGCATTCATCTCCGCGTATCGCGCCATTGCCGGCTTTCGCGGTGGGTCGTTCAAGGCCTGGCTCTTGCGCATCGTTACAAACGCCTGCCTCGATCACTTACGAAGTATCAAGCGGCGGCGCACTTCCTCGCTGGACGACATGCTTGTCGATCCGGATCACAGTGCAACCCTGATCGATGAGGCCGAATCCCCCGAGGACTATGCCACCCGGCAGGACTTGAGCCGAGTGATCCAGCAGGGCATCGATGAGCTTCCAGCAGACCAGAGGCTGACGCTTGTACTCTCGGATATCCAGGGTCTGAGCTACGAGGACATTGCCCAAAGCACCGGCGTTTCACTGGGCACAGTCAAATCTCGGCTGAGCCGTGGCCGCGCACGCCTGCGCGAGCATATGCTGACGCAGGAACTTTTGCCCGAGCACTTTCGTCATCTAGGCGACTGAACCAATGGAGTGATGATGCTCGAGTTTGCCACGAGATGGTTGCAAAGTGAACATGATCGGTGTCGGCAGGATCTATCTGCCTACATCGACGGGAACCTGAGCCCGAGGGAGGCCGCGCGCGTCGAGAAGCACCTGGCTGCCTGCACCACATGCCGCGCTGAGCTCGATCAATTGCGTGGAATGGTCGGCATGCTGCGAGATATGCCGGCTGTGCCGCTACCGCGCAGTTTCTTACTCCCCGTCAGCACGGCTTACCAACCCCGACTAACACCAAAGAAAAGCTGGGCATACGTTTCCCTGCAGGGCGTTACAGTGGTGGCCACAGTTCTTCTCCTGGTTGTGGTGTCAGCCGACCTGTGGCTTCGCGCTCCGATTAATCGGTACAGCCTGCCAGCGGAACAGCCCATAGCCCCAACATTCTTCGAGACGGTTGCCGATGATGGACGGAAGGCCGCGCCCACTATTGTGGCCGCCGACACCGCAGGTCCTGCACCTTTGGCTGCTCCCGAGCCTGCGCCCCAACTGGGCTCACCAAACCCCGAGACCGCCGGCGCGGCCAGCGAAAATGCAGCCGCAGCACTGATGCAACCGGGCGCCTCGCCAAGCGTTACGTTGGGTCGAGCTGCGAGTGCGCCGCCACGTGTGCTTGACGGCGTGCCAGCCACACCACCACCATCGACAGAACCACCGCAGGACGCGGCCCCAGCCGCCGATGGATGGCCAACTCCTTTGCCAACAGCTACGGTATCGCCAACTCCTACGCCCTCTGCCGCTTCCCTCACCCCCCTTGTGCCGGCATTTATGGAGCCAGCGGGCGTCGCAACGCCGGAACTGAGCGGAGGTGACGAGGCGACTGATTGGGATCAAGAAGGTTACCCCTCCTCTGGGTTTCGGGCGTTTCTAGACGCCGTCGGGCCATTCTTTCCATGGCTGGAGGACATCCTGGCGACCACAGCGGCTGCACTGTGGGCTATCGTGTTCTGGCAGCGTCGCGCTCACTCCAAGGCCTAGTCCTGGGCCCCCCAGTCAGATCCATCCGGCCACAAACGCAAGCCCCGTCGACGACCAGTACTGGTTCGGTCGGCCTCTCCTGGCCTTTCCCACTAACCCGTGCTATAATTGCCCATGCTCTTCAACCGATCAAGGAAACTACAGTCTAGTCTGACACGGACTCGTCAGAGCCTCTTCGGTCGCCTCGCCAGCATTCTTGCCCAGAGTGACATCACCGAAGATACTTGGGAAGACCTGGAGGCCGTGCTACTCCAGGCCGACGTTGGAGCCGAGACCACTATCGCTGTCGTTGACGCCTTACGCGAACGAGCTGAGCGCGAACACCTAAAGAGCGCACAGCAGTTGCGAGGGGCACTCAAGGAGAACCTGCTAGCAACTCTGCAGGTGCAGGCGAAGCCATACTTGGGTGAGGCATCGCGGGCGCTTTCGGTTGTGCTCGTTGTAGGCGTGAATGGCTCCGGCAAGACCACCAGCATCGCCAAGCTCGCCCGCTACCATCAGCAATTGGGGCAGAAGGTCATCCTTGCTGCTGCAGACACTTTCCGTGCCGCGGCAAGCGATCAGTTGCAGGTGTGGGCTGAACGGCTCAATGTAGACATCATCGTGCACCAGCCGGGCGGCGACCCGGGAGCTGTCGTTTATGACGCGATCCAGGCCGCCGACTCGCGGCACGCTCAGATCGTCATCGCCGATACGGCAGGGCGCTTGCACACGAAACACAACCTGATGCAGGAACTGACCAAGATCCGCAACGTTGCGGCCCGCAAATTGCCCGGAGCGCCGCATGAAACGCTGCTGGTGCTAGACGCCACAACGGGCCAGAATGGCCTGGCACAAGCGCGCACATTTCAAGAAGCGGTGGACGTAACCGGACTGTTCCTGGCCAAGCTAGATGGAACCGCCAAAGGTGGCATCGTGTTCGCCGTTGCGCGAGAACTGGGCTTGCCCATTCGCTTCATTGGCACCGGAGAGCAGCCCGATGACATTGCCGAGTTCGACGCACAGGAGTTCATAGAGGAGTTGTTCCAATAGCGAGCAGTGACCAAGCGTAGAAGATCAGCCGCTGAAGGCCGACGGGTTTACCGGCCGTCAAGCGTGCAACTATGGAGGACGCGGTACGATGGATGAGGTGCGGGGAAGTCTCAAGCAAATGCTAGAGCACATCAACGAGATTATGGAGCGTCTTTGACGTCGCGGCAACAGACCAGAGAATCGCAGAGCTCGAACGCGTTTCGGCCGCCACTGGCTTCTGGGATGATGTAACGGGCGCGCAGGACATCATGCGCGAATTGACCAAACTCAGGGAGAGTGTTTCGCCATGGAAGTCGCTGGCTCGGCGCGTGCATGATGCACTCGAGCTGGTCCAGCTTTCTGAGACTGATGAGGATGAGTCAATGTCCACCGAGCTTGCCGCCGAAGCCAAAGCCCTGGCCCACGAGCTGGCCGCCCTGGAGTTCGAGCTACAGTTCTCTGGCCCGCACGACACCAAGGGCGCGCTTCTGGCGATCCATGCCGGCGCTGGAGGGACCGAATCGCAGGATTGGGCCGACATGCTGCTCAGGATGTATCTACGCTGGGCGGAGCAGCGTGGCTATGAGACCGAAATTCTCGACAGCATGCCTGGCGAGGAGGCGGGAATCAAGAGCGCCACGGTGTCCATCAGCGGGCGCCTGGCTTACGGTTATCTCAAGAGCGAGCGTGGCGTTCACCGGCTCGTTCGGTTGTCTCCTTTTGACGGAGCACACCGCCGGCATACTTCCTTCGCCCTGGTCGAGGTTATGCCAGACATCGAGGATGACATTGAGATCGACATCAAGCCCGAGGATTTGCGCATAGACGTCTTCCGATCGGCTGGCGCTGGTGGACAGAACGTGCAGAAGAACTCGACCGCGATCCGCATCACTCACCTGCCGACTGGCATCGTAGCCTCCTGCCAAAACGAACGTTCGCAGACACAGAATAGGTTAATGGCCATGAAGGTGCTGCGCGCTCGCCTATATGCCGTTGAGGAAGAGCAGCGAGCAATAGAGAGAGCCAAGTTGCGCGGCGAGCACGTATCCGCGGGTTGGGGCAATCAGATCCGGTCTTACGTATTGCACCCTTATCATATGGTGAAAGACCTTAGGACAGGCATTGAGACAGGCAATGCCACCGCCGTCTTGAACGGGGACCTAGATGAATTCATGAAAGCTTACTTGGCGGACGAGGTAGGTCAGCCCTAGTACCCGGCACGCTCTGATACAAGCAAAATAGGAGGATCGCGATCTTGCTTACGCACATCCTGATGGACGCCGGTTGGACTCTAATGTTCCCTGATTATGATGTGCTCGGCGACGTAGCAGTACAGCACGGGTATGATATTCCGCAAGTCGCATGGGAACGTGCCGGCGCCGAATTCGTCAAGCGCTACGATGACCTGGTGCAAGGTGGTCCGGGGGGCTGGGATTTCTGTGAGTTCCTGGCCTGGATACTGTTGAGGGTAGGCGTACGTCCTAAGGACAGCAGCGCAATGATCAGCGAGCTTCAGGCGCGAGACGCCCAGGTTAGCTTGTGGGCCTACGTCCACCCATGGTTGCACCCTGCACTGCAGCGCTTGCGTCAGCAGGGGTATCAGTTGTCCGTGATCTCCAACGCCGATGGGCGCGTAGCAGAAGGCCTAGCGCGGCTCGGACTGGCCCAGTACTTTGACCAGGTCTTTGACTCAGCTGTGGTCGGCTTCTCAAAGCCGGATGTGCGTCTTTTCGAGCACGCTCTATGCGGGCTTGCCGTTTCGCCCGAGCAGTGCCTGTATGTCGGTGACATGTACTCTGTGGACGTCCTCGGCGCCAACCGGGCCGGCATTGCTGCAGTGCATCTCGACCCTTACGAACTCTACCGCGGGTGGCCCGGCATACGCCTTCCGTCGGTCGCAGAACTGCCTAGCTTCTTGGCATCCAACCCCGATCTACACGACCCGGCGTTCTTCCCGCTGACAGGTCACTAGCCATCTGAGAAGACCGCCTCGCCAAAGTTGCATGTGCGGCGAGGCGGAACTTGTATCGGTTGGCACTTTCTGTCGGAAGTGACAGTCTCCCACCAAGTGTGGCGTTAGGCCGCCTTCTTTGTCGTCAGTAGTCGCTGCACCGCTTCGGAGACTGGTGCATAGTGGTGAAACTCCATGAAGAAGCTCCCTCGGCCCTGCGTACGAGAGCGCAATGTGCTCGCGTAGCCAAACATGGTGCCCAGCGGAACATCAGCCTTGATGTTCTGCAAGTCGCCCTTGCCTTCCAGGCTGGTGATCGTCGCCCGCCGCATCTTGAAATCGCCGATGATGTCGCCCGTATACTCGTCTGGGGCCGTCACCTCCAGAGCCATGATCGGCTCCAGGATAACCGGGGCGGCTCGGGAAGCTCCGTCTTGAACGGCCATAGATGCCGCAGTCTCGAAGGCCATGTCTGAAGAATCGACTTCATGGTAGTTGCCATCGGTCACCGTGACTTTGATATCCACCACCGGGTTGTCGGCAAGCACGCCACGTTGTAGGGCGTTCCTGACCCCAGTCTGGATCGCAGGAAGGTACTTGCGTGGAATCGTCGTGCCACGCAAGGCATCCTCAAACACAAAGCCTCCGCCTGCTGGTAGCGGCTCCAATTGAAGGATCACATGGGCAAACTGCCCGTGGCCGCCGGTCTGCCTGACGAGCCGGTACTCACCACGCGTCGGCTTGGTTATGGTCTCACAGTACGCCACCTGTGGCTCGCCTACGTTGGCATGAACGTTAAACTCACGCCGCATGCGCTCGACAAAAACATCGAGATGCAACTCGCCCATACCCGAGATGATCGTCTGGCCAGTCCGCTCGTCCTGTCGCACCTGAATGGTGGGGTCTTCATCTGCAAGGCGCTGCAGACACAAACCAAGCTTGGCCAGGTCTTCTTTGCTCTTCGGTTCCACCGCCAAGTTCACAACCGGTGTCGGGAACTGGATCTTCTCAAGCACGACCGGCCGGGAAGCATCACACAGGGTCTCTCCAGTCGAAGCAGCCTTGAAGCCCAGCACAGCACCTATGTCGCCGGCGTGGATCTCGTCAACATCCTCCCGGTGCTTGGCATGGATACGCACGAGGCGGCCCGTACGCTCCGAGTCGTTGCGATTGACATTGAGTAGGGATGCGCCACGGCGGACAACCCCGGAATAGACACGGAAGTACACCAGGCGACCCATATAGGGATCTGTGATGATCTTGAAGACCAAAGCCGCTGTTGGCTCGCTTGCATCAGCGCGACAGACGACGTGCTCGCCCGTATCCGAATGGATGGCCGGCATCGGTGCGACATCCGCCGGCGACGGCAGGTAGGCAACGATGGCATCGAGAAGGCTCGGGATGCCGGCGTTGCGCAGGGCAGACCCACACAAGAAAGGCACGATGCGTCCAGCAATCGTCTCACGACGAAGCGCTGTCCTAAGGACACCTTCTGGAATCTCCGCGCCCTCCAGGTACAGGAGAGCGATTTCGTCGTCCAGGTCGGCAAGCTTCTCAATCATCTTGGTTCGGCTTGTCTGCGCCGCGTCTACGAACTCCTTGGGTATTGAGCCAACATGATCAGGGCCATCCGCACGCAGTACGGCCTGCATGCTGACTAGATCGACAGCGCCGACGAAATCCTGTGCCGAACCCAATGGCATCTGTACCGCCACAGGATTGGCCGCGAGCCGCTCACTCACCATTTCCAGAGTGCGC
>DIVN01000011.1 GCA_002435875.1 Anaerolineales bacterium UBA6131 | reverse complement strand
CCTACTCAGTGCCCTAGAGGCTGCAATAGGGTACTGCGTCTCCTCCTCACAATGAGGAACGGAGCTTGTCTCCGTTCCTCATTGTGTGTTGGCCGTGCTACAGAATGGGAACTTGCTGGTCAGGGCAGATTGAGCTTGTGGGCTGCAGGCGAACAGCTTGCTCTCGAGGATGCTGACTGCTGCGCAATGGAAACGCGTGGCCGGTCCGTTGCCGGACGAGCCACGCGTTTAGGTGATGATTTCTACTGGGCCAGGAGTTGGTCCAGGGCCGCCACAAGATCCTGGGAGGGCACGATGCTTCCTTGCTCACCCTGCAGCAACACGAACTGCGGTGCGGGGGACAGCTGGTTCCATTGCGCGATCTCGACATCCTCGCCTATCCCGCTTTTGGTCTGCCCTTCCGCTAGACACGTAGCAAAGGCCGCCGCGTCCAGCTTGAGCTCTGCCGCATAGCCGTTGAACAGCGCGATTGCGTCGGAGCTCTCTGCCCACTTGGCTTGCTGTGCGAAGAGCATGTCGTGCATCTCCCAGAATGCGCCCTGCTTGCCGGCGCACTCGGAGGCTTCCGCTGCCTTGTTGGCCTGCTCGGTCTCACCGGGGAAGTGCTTGACGATGATGCGCACTTTGCCCGCGTCCACGTAGGACTTGACCAGCGCTGGCCACATGTTCTGGAAGTACGACAGGGTGTTCGTGGATGCAAAGTCGATGAACTCGAGCAGCACAACCTTGGCGTCGGCCGCACCGCGCGTCGTGTCACCGGTGTAGGTGTAGTTCGGCTGCTGGGGGTTGACGTCGAAGGGTGATACGCCCGCCGGCAGGGGCGTGGGTGTCGGAGGTGGGCGCTGGCCCTGCAGCGCTTTCTCGATAGTCTCCTGAAACACCTCATACGGCTGGGCCCCAGAAACGGCCCAGTCGTTAATCCTAAAGGCCGGCACGCCACTGACCCCTTCGCTGGCACTGTATTGTGCCTGCGCGCGCATGTCTGCGGCAGTCTCGCCACCGTCCAGACAGGTGTCAAAAGCCGCCGTGTCCAGATCGAGCTGGCGCGCGTAGCCCTTGAAAATGGCGACGGCATCCTCTTTGCCGCTCCATTCGGAAGTGTTCTCGAATAGCAGGTCGTGCATGGCCCAGAACGAGGCGATGTCCTGCCTGGCTGCGCACAGGGAGGCCTCGCCGGCCTTGGCGGCCTGCGGATGGATGGACTCGAGTGGATTGTTCACAAAGACGTGCTTGACTTTGCCGGTGGCAATGTACGCTTCATACAGAAGCGGGCCCGTCTGGATGGTGTGACGGGCGCAGTATGGTCACTGGTATTCCGAATGTTCCACTAGCACCACATTGGCGTCGGCTTTCCCGCGATAGGGGAAGCCCTCCGCCGTAAAGCCCATCTCCACTTCGGCCGGCATGGCGGCTGTGGGCGTCGCAGTGGGGGCGGGGGCAGTGGTAGGTGTGGGTTCGGGCTTGGGGCTGCACCCAGCTGAAACCAGCGCGATCAGCAGCAGTGCAGGCAGTAAGGAGCGACGGTAAGTCATGTAACCTCCGAGTATGGCAGGGCATTTGTGCGCGTCCTGCAAGATGAGTGAATCTCCAGTTCGGGTTTGCCGCTCATTGGGCAACGGCCTGGTCGGTACGCAACTGGCTTGCCAGGCGGCGAACGATGGCCTCAGCCAGTTCAACCGCCAGCATCGGCACTGCTGCGTCCACGTTTTGCAGCACATCGCTGGGACGGTGCAGGTTCGGTATGCGACCTTGCGCGTCCTGGGCCGAGAGGGTCATGCTGGGAATACCGGCTCGGGCAAACCAGATGCTGTCAAAGTCACCCGTGTGCCATACGCCGGGCTTGACGCCTGCAAACCGGGCGTCGTTGGCCACCACGGCCAGCGCGGCATCGACGAGCGGATTGTCATAATCTACGTTGGTCAGGCTTCCTGTGCGGGTGACGACCTTGATGTCTCCGGCGCCCAGGTTGTCCAGGTTCAGCAGGAAGACCTTGTCGCGGTCCAGGTACTGAGCGTTGGCCTGGTAGTACGCCAGAGACCCTTTCATATTGGCCTCTTCGGCACTGGTGAGCACCAGATCCACTTCCCAGTCGGGCAGCGGGTCTTCCCACAGCCGTGCCGCGGTGACCAGGGCGGCTGCCGTACCGGTGGCATTGTCTGCTGCTCCGTTCGTAAACCCGAGACGCAGGTAATCAATGGTGGACAGAGCACCCTGCAGCAGAAAGTAGATGACCAGCGCCCAGCGCGCCAGATTCATCCACGTCGTGGCGATGCCAAGCACGTAAAGCACCGAGACCACGACGGCCAGGACCATGACGGCCATACTCATGCGCAGCGACTGCCGGAAGCCCTTCACGCGCTCGGGACGGTACAGGAACGAAACAGGCGCCGAGTCATAGTGCGCCATCAGTATCAGCTTGCGCTGCGCCTTCGTGGAGGGTGCTTTGCGGCCGATTACGTTGACGGCCTCCGCGCGCGGCGGCAGCCGCGAGACCGGAGAGGCCCGCCAATCAAAGTAGTGGAAGGCCAAAGCCACAGAGGCTATTACCAGAAGCAGCGCACCCCATGGCAGGGTGGGCAGAAAACGCAGGCCGAGGATCAGCCCCAAGAGCAGCCACCAAACCTCGGTGACGTAGGTCGGTGGAGTCATGAAGCGTTGCCGCTCCACCGTGGCACCCAGTTCTTTCAGCCTGCGCTCGAGCATCGCAGCGGCTGAGCGCTCGTGTACGCTGGTTGCCGCGCGGTGCGGCAACGCGGTCAGCTCGCGAACCAGATTCATGGGATCCAGGGTCTCGGATTGTCGCGTTGTCATGCCATCCCTCCCGCCGGAGCGCTGCGCAAGTCGCCAATGATAGCATAGCCCGTCTGCTTTGCCAATCTTGACTAAGGGCCTAGGGATATGGTAAACTGTAAGCACGAGGCCGTGAACCGTCCTCGTCGGTGGCGCCATCGCGGTCTTGCATAACCTTGTGTGGAGGCGGCTATGAAACTGATCGTGGCGATTGTGCAGGATGTGGATGCCCGCGCTGTGCTAGACGCACTGATGGCTGACGGCTATCGGGCGACCAGGATCAGCAGCACCGGCGGTTTCCTGGTTCGTGGCAACTCCACCTTCCTTGTGGGTGTTGAGGAGAATCAGGTCGAGACCGTTGCGGCTATATTCAAGAAACACTGTCACGCGCGGCGCGAGTTTGTCTCCCCCATGTTGCCCCTCAGTGAGGAGGCCGCTGCTCGACACTGGGTGCAGCCCCTGGAAGTAGAGGTCGGCGGGGCCACCATCTTTGTTCTGAATGTAGACCAGTTCGAACACTTCTAGTTCGCGCGTCTCACCCGTGCTGGCCAATGGCTCTCGGGTATCTCGCGGTTGGGCTGCAAGCCTGGCCCTCGTCCTGATTTGTTGCGTTGCCTTCCTTCTGCGAATCTATGGCATCGACTGGGACCGCGGCCTCTTCTTTCACCCCGATGAGCGCCAGATCCTCATGGTCGTGGCCAAGCTCTCCATCCCCGGGCGTTGGCAGGAGTTCTTCTCTGTCGATAGCCCATTGAACCCTCATTTCTTTGCTTACGGTTCGCTGCCGCTGTACCTTCTGCGCCTGGTGGTGACCGCAGCCACGCGGCTGGACCCGGCGTGGGCCTCGATCAATCGCTTCTACCTCCTCGGTCGCCTGGTGGCCGCCGTTGTAGACACAGCGAGCATCGCTGCTCTGTATCTGCTGGGACGCAAGGTTTTTGGGCGCCTCACCGCTTTGCTTGCCGCCTTCTTGATGGCTTTCACTGTGCTGCACATCCAGCTGGCCCACTTTTACACCGTGGACACTCTCGCTGTGTTGTTTGTCTTGCTGGCGGTGGCCAAGGCCGTGGACGTCGCCAATGCCGCACGCTTGCGCGACGGGGTGCTGCTGGGCGTCTGCATCGGGCTGGGCCTGGCCACCAAGGTCAGCCTCTTGCCTTTGTTGGTTGTGGCGGCCCTGGCCTGGCTCGCCACGGCATGGGAGAAGCCTGTGGGGTGGCGGCAGCTGCTGCCTGCCGCACGGGCGGCTGTTGCCCAGGTTGGCAGGAGCATCCTTCTGACCTGGCTGGTGGCCCTTGCTTCCTTCCTGCTGCTGCAGCCCTATGCGTTGATTGACCTCCGCAACTTTGTCTTTGGCATCGGTCAAGAGCTTGCCATGGCCCAGGGCTTGCATGACTTTCCCTACACCCGCCAGTATGTGGGCACGCTGCCCTACTTGTACCAACTGCGGCAACTGCTGTGGTTTACCATGGGCCTGCCCCTGGGCCTGTTTGGGCTGGTGGGCATGACCGGGCTGGCCCTTCGCACGTGGCGACGGCCTTCGCGCCAGATGATGGTGTTTCTGTCGTGGCCGGTCATATACGGCTTGTCGCAGGGCACCAGCTATGCCAAGTTTGTGCGCTACAGCCTGCCGCTGCTGCCTTTCCTGTGCCTGGCTGGGGCGGCGACATGGTCTGCGGCGTGGCGGCGAGCGGCACACTTGAGCCTGACACGGGCGAGGCGCAAGTGGCTGCGGGGTGGGTTGGCCCTGGCCCTGCTGACCGTGGCCGCCTCAGCTGTGCTCTATAGCTTGGCTTTCATGAACGTGTATCGTCAGGTTCACCCCTGGATTCAAGCCAGCCAGTGGCTCTGTCCCCGGTTGCGCACCGACACGTCGGTTATGATCGAGTGGTGGGATGATCCACTGCCCAGCGGCTGGACTCAGCTTGACCTGGGCTGCCCGAGCTGGGTACACTACTACACCGTTGACTCGCACGCCCAAGATGACGAGGACAAGCTGGCGCGCCTGCTTGATGGCCTCGTCACAAGTGACTATGTGGTGCTCTCCAGCCAGCGGCTGTATCGGCCCGTTACCCTATGGGCCAATAGCTTCCCCACGACCAGCCGTTACTTTGACGCCCTATTCGCCGAGGAGCTTGGCTTTCGGCTGGCAGCGGCTCCAGCCGTGTTTCCGCAGCTGGCGGGGCTCACGCTTGTCGATGACCCGCGAGAGGGTTTGCCGTTGAGCGTGCCGCCCCTGTTGGCCGCATCTCGTCCCACCAGCCGTGTGATAATTCTGGGCAAGGCCGACGAAAGCTTCACCGTTTACGATCACCCCCAGCCGCTAATCTTCGAGAAGGTGGAGCAGCTTTCCGCCGAGCAGATGCGCCAGCGCATCTTGTCGCGCTGACCCCCCGCCTTTCCCAGCCTGGCCCTGCACCAGGACTCCTGTGCCGAATGGTGGCCTTGCTTTGCATCATGCCTTGCGCGATGCTATAATTTGTCGTTATGAAACAGTGGCGTCTATGGCTCGGCATCCTGATCAGTACTGGGTGCCTCTTCCTGGCAATCCGTGGCGTAGATGTGATGCTCTTGCGTCAGACCCTGCGGGGCGTGCAGGTGCCGTATCTGCTGCTGGCGCTGCTGTTGAGCCCGTGGTTGGCGTTGTTGCGCGCAGTTCGCTGGCAGGGTCTGCTGGACCCAGTGACGGCCGCGTCAACCCAGGGCCTCTTTCATGTACTGAACATCGGCTACTTGCTCAACAACTTCTTGCCGTTTCGCCTGGGCGATTTCCTGCGTGCCTATTTCTGTGCCGAGTTGGGCCAGTGCAGCGCGGTGGGCGTCCTTTCGACGATCGTTGTGGAGCGCTTTGCCGATACGCTGGTCATTGTGCTGTTGTTGCTTGCTCTGGTGCCGGCCGTTGCCCTGCCGCAGCAAGTGCTGCGCGGAATGCTGATCGCCGGTGCTGCAGCGGTTACGGGCCTCTTGCTCTTGTTGGCCGCGCGGCAGCGACGCACAAGCGTGCTCGCACGGCTGCAGTCGCTGTCTGCGCGTGTGCCGCTCTGCAGTCGCCTGAGGCTCGCAGACATTTTCGCAGCGGCTACCGATGGTTTCGAGGCGATTGCCAGGCCAAGACGGGCTTTGCGCGTCGTGGGCCTTTCTCTCGCCATCTGGCTGAGCGCTGCGCTGCAGTTTGAGTTGATTATCCGCGGCATGCACCTGGCCGTCGCGCCCATCGCCGGGCTGCTTGTGCTGTGTGTCACATCATTGGGCATGATTATCCCGTCCTCGCCCGGGTACGTGGGCGTGTTTGAGTATCTGACCGTGGTCTCGTTGTCCCTGTTGGGCATCGGCCAGGACGCCGCACTGGGAACTGCACTCGTCTTGCACGCGTCTTTGTACCTGTCTACGTTGGTGCTCGGTCTGCTCAGCATGTGGATCCAGGGATATGGCTACAGTCACCTCAGGGCCGCCTGGAGACAGAGCCAGCTTGGGTCCTGAACCCTAGACGCAGTAATCTTCGCCGGAGCAACTGGGATCTTGCGCATACTTACAGTCCTTACCTACTACCATCCGCACTGGACCGGGCTGACCGCCTATGCTCGCCTGTTGGCCGAGAGTCTGGCTGCACGCGGCCATCAGGTTACCGTCCTGACTTCTCGCTATTGGGACACGCTGCCAGCCGAAGAGGTGCACAACGGGGNNTGCGCATCGTGCGCCTCAAGCGCTGGTTCCGCCTGAGCCGTGGCGTGGTCATGCCCAGTTTTCCCTGGGTTGCCAACAAGCTCATCGCTGAGCACGATGTGGTGCAGATGCACATCCCGCTACTTGAATCCTGGCTGGTGACGCTCCTGGGCCGCCGCCAGCACAAAGGCGTCGTCTGCACCCACCATGGCGATCTGGTCATGCCGGCTGGTCCCTTTGACCAGTTCGTCCAGTCGACGGTTACGTTCATCATGCGGCAGGCATTGCAGCAGGCGGCGGCCATCACTATCCATACCCAGGACTATGCCGACCAGTCTCCGTTTCTCAACGCCTTTCGCGACAAGCTGACCTACGTGCTGCCGCCGGTATCCATCCCGCAGCCGGACCAGCAACGCGTACAGTCCTGGCGTGCCGAACTGGGTCTGCAGGACAACAAACTGATCGGCTTTGCCGGGCGCTTTGTTGAGGAAAAGGGCTTTGACTATCTGCTCAAGGCCATCCCTTTGGTGCTGGAGCGGATTCCAAACGCCAAGTTCGTCTATGCGGGTGAGGTCAACGTCGTCTACGAGAGCTTCTATGACAAGTGGAGGCATCTCGTGGAAAGAAACCAAGATCACCTGGTCATGCTCGGCCTCTTGAGCGATCCGCAGAAGGTGGCAGATTTCTACGGCATGTGCGATGTGCTGGCCTTGCCCAGCCGCACCGACTGCTTTCCGATGGTACAGGTCGAGGCGATGCTCAGCGGCACTCCCGCCGTGGCCACCGATATCCCAGGTATGCGCGTGCCCATCAAATTGACGGGCATGGGTAAGCTGGTCCCCCCACGCGATGAGCATGCCCTGGCCGACGGGCTTGTCGAGGTGCTGAGCAACCGGTCTCATTACTTGCGCTCCCGCGAACAGGTGGAGGCGGTCTTTGACCTGAGCAAGACGGTGGACACCTATGAGGGCCTCATGCAGCGCCTCGCGAATCGGGGCAAGACAGATGGCTAGGCGGACACGGGCGATGGCGAAAGTCAGGGGAGCATGCACATGAGGGCGCGCAAGCCTGCTTTTTGGGCTCTGTTGAGTCTCGTGGCTCTTGCATTGGCCTTGGCTGGACAGCGCAGGCTCGAGCAGGGCGAATTCGTCCTGGACGGCGTACTGATGCTGGGCCTGGCCGTCACCTTGTTCTTGCTGTCCACAAGCCGCTGGGATGGTCGTCTGGAGAGGTCTCTCTGGCCCGGCCACAATGACGACGCCGTGCAAGACCAGTGGGTGCCTCTGTGCAGCCCGCGGCTGCAGCGGCTGCTTCTGGCGGCGGCCGTTGCTCTTGCCGCGGTGGCCTTCCTTTCCCTGTCTGACAACCGTTACACGCTGCGCGGAGCCGTATGCTGGTGGGGGGCCATCGCTGCCTGGTTGGTGGCCATGGCCGAGGCGCGCACGCGCCCCGTGGCCTGGCTGACGGCTTTGCGCACCTGGTGGACGCGCTCGACCGGTGCGCAGCATCTCAACATCTCTGTGAGCCGCGCCGCTTTGCTCCTGCTNNCAGCCTCTTCTTCCACATCTATCGTATCGACGCCACGCCTGCCGAGCCGCAGAGCGACCATGTCGAGGCCTCTGAGGATGTGCGCAGCATTCTGAATGGGCAGCGCATGATCTTTTTCCCTCGCAACACGGGCCGCGAGGGCACACAATTCTACCTGACCGCTCTCATGTCCAAGGTCACCGGCTACAGCTTCTTCACCCTGAAGCTGACCATGGCCTTGTTGGGGGCATTCAACGTCATCCCCCTGTACCTGCTGGGCAAAGAAATCCTGGATCGGCGATTCGGCCTGCTGGCCGCTTTTTTCATGGCCATCTCCTACTGGCACATCATCGTCAGCCGCATCGGCTGGCGCATCGTGCTCGCACCGCTGTGGACGACCGCCACGCTCTACCTGTTGCTGCTGGCCTTCCGCCGTCGCCGCCGCAATGATTTCTTGATGGCTGGCCTGTCACTGGGCGCGGGTCTGTACGGCTACATGTCCTTCCGCGTCACCCCGCTCCTGGTAGTCGTGCTCTTTGCGGCCGAAGCGCTGCTGCGCCAGCGCACGCTCGCACAGTGGAAGGAGCTGCTCCGCAACGGTCTGGCGCTGGTCGTCACATCCATGCTGATCTACCTGCCCATGTTTCGGTACATGTACGATGAGCCCCGCATGCTGTGGTACCGCGTCCTGACCCGCACGACCGACCTGGAGCGGCCGCTTGGCCAGAGCACCGCCAGGGTCTTTCTCGACAACGTGCGCCGGGCCTTGTTGATGTTCAACCTGGAGGGCGATGGCGCCTGGACGGCGAGTGTGCCCGGCCGTCCCGTTCTGGATCAGATCAGCGCGGCCCTTTTCGTGCTCGGAGCGGCCTATCTGCTGTATCTGCTGCTGATCAAGCGCCGCCCCTTGGCCCTGTACTTGGTCCTTTGCCTGTTCACCGTCTTGCTGCCAAGCACGCTGGCCATCGCCTTTCCGATTGAGAACCCGAGCAACATCCGCGCATCAGGTGCCATACCCATCGTCATGCTGCTTGTGGCCTTGCCCCTGTATCTCGTGGGGCGACAGCTCGTCGAAAGCCTGCAAGGCGGCACCGGGTTTCTGGTGGCGGCTTTGGTGTTTTCCTTTGTCTTGTCGCGCTCCGCCCGTCTCAACTATGATCTATACTATCGCCAGTACGACCAGCAGTACCGCCAGGCGGCATGGAATGCTTCCGACATGGCGCGCGCCATGCAAGGTTTTGCCACCAGCCTGGGCAGCATATACGATACCTACCTGATCGGCACGGCCTACTGGGTAGATCACAGGGCCATCGCCCTGTCGTTGCGCAACATGGAGTGGAACAACCTGATCATGGACATGCGCGAGCTCGAGCCACACCTGAGTGAGCCGCGTAACCGCCTGTATCTGTTCAATCCGCGCAATGAAACCGCCGAAAGGTGGTTGGTGGAGCACTATCCGCAGGGAAAGCTGATGCGGTTTGAGGCGTGGCATCCGGAGAAGGACTTTATGATCTTCTTGGCGCTCGCTCAGCCCAGCGGTGGCTAAACGCATTCTTGCGCTGCCCTGGGCTGCGCCTGTTGCCTTGCGACAGGGTGACGCTGTGCAAGATCAGCGCCTGCCCGAATGAGGACACCCAACAGCATGGAGAGCTTGTTTCAGGCGACGAATCTGACCGTGCGCCGGCGCACAGCCATTAGTTTGCTGGGCGCCGCGGCGGCCCTGTGTCTGGCGCTGGTTGCCCAGCGGCGGCTAGATGCGCTCTCTCGCGCCCCATTGACCTACGTACTGTATGGCGCCGCCGGGGTCCTTTTCGCTGCAGCCTTGGGCGATGTATCGCTGGAGCATGCTCAGACAGGTGAAGAGCGTGTGCACAGCGCAGGACGGGCCCTGGCTGGATCGGGACGCATTGTCGCCGTCCTGCTGGTTATCGCCCTGTGTGGCTGCCTCGACTTTGGCGGTAACCGCTTCCGCCCCGCCGGCGTGCTAGCCTGGGGCGGTGGGCTGCTGGCGTGCCTGGCCTACCTGTATTTGCTCGACGGCCCGGCCCGCGTGGGCCGGCAGGCTCGAGCTGTGCTATCTCACGAGCCTCTGCGAGTCCACAGGTCATGGCTCGTGCTAGGCTTAATCACGCTTGTGGGGGCCGTACTGCGCCTTTGGCAGCTGGATGTTATCCCGGCGGATATCGGCTGGGATCTGCCATACAACTACACCGACGTACTGGCAATTCAACGCGGCGAGTATCACGTCTTTTTTCCCGCCAACCAGGGACGCGAGAGCCTGTTCATGTATCTGGCGGCCTGGGTGGCGACATATGCGCCACTAAGCCACTTCTCCCTGAAGTTGACCTCAGCCATCGTCGGCATCCTCACCATACCAGCCATCTACGCGCTGGGACGCGAGCTCTACGGCACACGGGTGGCGCTGCTCGCCGCCGCGTTTCTGGCGGTCAACCACTGGCACATGGTCTTGAGTCGCGCGGGCTTTCGCGTAATCCTGCTGCCGCTGTTCGTCATCCTGGTGCTCAATGCACTGGCGCGTGCGCTGCGCAAAGAACGCCCCACGGATTTCGCCCTGCTCGGCCTGTGTGCGGGGCTTGGCCTCTACACCTACACGTCCTTCGTCTTCGTCCTGCCGGTCTTGGGTATCGCCATGTTGGCTCATGGCTGGCGGAGGCGGCAATTGGGGTGGCGGGCATGGCTGCCGCTTTGGGCGCTCATGGCTGCTGTCTTGCTCATCGTGGCCGCACCGTTGTTGCGCTACGCGCTCGAGCATCCACAAGAGTATTTTCGTCGTGTCACGCTGCAGGCGCGCCTGTTGACCCGTGACCCCAACCGCCCGGCCATGAATTCAGCCCTGCTGTTGGAGAACGTGCGCACCAGCCTGCTGATGTACCACGTCTATGGCGACAGCAATGTGCGCTTCAACGTGCCCTTCCTCCGTCATTTTGGCTTCTTCAGTGCCGTCCTGCTGGTGCCCGGCCTTGCCTACGCCCTGCGCCGCTGGCGCCACGGCAACAATGCCTTTCTGCTCCTGGCCTTCTTCCTGCTTATTGTACCCATGACGACGGCCATGTTCCCCCACGAGATGCCCAACGTCTTTCGTGCCGCGGGGACCATTGGGCCGGGCATGCTACTGGTGGCGCTGCCAGTGGCGGCGGTGGCAGAGCGCCTGCGCCAGTTGGCCGCCTCCTATCCCGAGTTTGACCTGCGTTTGCGCACTGAGCTCTCGGCACACGACGAGGCCTTTAGCGGAGCGCTGAGCTTTGGCCGACGCGGCCTGCTGCTCCTGCTCGCTTCTGTCCTCAGCCTGTCGCTGGTCGCCGCCGAGCTGCGCGACACGACGCAGTTCTACTTTCGCGACTTTCGCGCGGTACTGCCTGACAAGGAGAATGTTTCGATCGCCAAGGAGATGGCCCGGGTGATGCAGGACTATGGCGATCTAGACGCTTGTTACATCAAGGTGTGGCCGCATTGGTTTGACGGGCGTGCGCTGCAGATGGCCATGCGGCAGCAGTACGGCCCCTGGAATCCCGAGTTCACTGATCTGGTCGAGGGGCGGCCGCCTCTATCGACTATCTGGGAGCGAGGGATGGTCATCGTACACCCACAGGACGGCGCGGTACTGCAGCGCCTGCGGGACGCCTTTCCGCGCCACGCCACGGTGGTACACAGGTTGCCGGACGGAAACCCGGCCTTTATCGTCGTGTATGTAGAGAGGTGACCCGGCGCGCGCCCGGTCTGCCGCTGTCTGCGTCGACCGATGGGTTTGCTTCTCCTCAGCAGGAGGTTTGATGAGCGAAACGAATGACACAGGCATGGATGGGCTGAAGCCGTCCTGGACGGTGCGCCTGCAGGATGCCGCAGCCGCCTTTCTGCGCAGCAGGTACCTCGTCCCTATCTGCCTGATCTTGATCCTGCTGATCGGCGGCTATTTCCGCTTCACCGGCGTGAACTGGGATAGCGACACCCACCTGCACCCCGATGAGCGCCACATCTGGATGGTCACCATCTCGCTGTCGCTGCCCAAGAGCATCGGCGAATACTTTAACACTGCGGCATCTCCGCTTAACCCCTACAACAAGGGCTCGAGTTTCGTCTATGGCACAGTGCCCCTCTTCTTGACCAAATGGCTGGGCGAGGTGCTCAACCAGGGACATCCCGATCGCATCCACATCCTGGGCAGGATGCTCGCCGCCACTTTCGACCTGATCAGTGTTGTGCTCATGTTCCTGATTGGACGCAAGCTGTATGGCAAGCGGGTAGGCTTGCTCTCAGCCTTTTTCACGGCCTGCTTGGCCATCCACATTCAGCAGGCACACTTTTACACCGCGGACAGCTTTGTCGCCACCTTCGTTCTGCTGACCTTCTACCGCACCCTCTTTGTGGTCGAGCGCGGGCGCTGGAGTGATTTTTTCTGGATGGGCGTGGCTTATGGCCTGGCGGTCGCTTCCAAGATTAACGTGGCGCTCTTTGGCCTGATCATGGCCCTGGCCTGCGCCCTGCGCATCTACCGCGTGTGGCAGGGGTCTGCTGCAGAGCCTGACGCCGCTCCGCCAGTCCCGCAAGCCAGCACCGCAGGGAGCGCCGGCGACCCGCATGGAGGCTGGCGGGGGCACCTCGGCGCGCTGGGCATCCACGTTGAGCTCGAGCGCCCTACGGGTGGGCAGCCTGTGGCGGATGCCATTTCCACGACGCCGGTCGAGGTGCAAGAGCGTGTGCAGGATACGCTCGCACCCACCGCACGCCATTGGCTGGACGTCGGCTGGGAAGTAGCGCTCAAGTTCACCTTCTGCCTGGTCGCGGCGTTTTTCACCTTTCGTATCGCGCAGCCCTATAGCTTCAAAGGTCCTGGCTTCTTTGACCTGAAGCTTGCCGATGCCTGGCTGAACGATGTGCGCTACTGGGCGCGTGCCTCGGCGGGCGAGGTTGACCTGCCCTTCAACCACCAGTGGACGTCTCGTACACCGATCCTGTTCTCCCTGCAGAACATGGTGCTGTGGGCGGTTGGCGTTCCCCTGGCCCTGGCCAGTTGGGCGGGCTGGGCGCTGGCCTGGCTGGAGCTGTTGCGTCGCCGCAAGCTCACCCACGTGTTGGTGCTGGCCTGGACAACGTTCTTCTTTCTCTACCAGTCCACGCGGTTTGCCAAGCTTTCGCGCTACCTGACGCCTTTCTTCCCCTTGATGGCCATGCTGGCCGCCTATCTGCTCGTGCGCGCCTGGGACAGCGCAAGAGAGTCGCGGCTGCGCTGGGCCAGGCCTGCTGCGGCGGCGTTGGGCGTGACCATCCTGCTTGGTGCCTTCCTGTGGGCCTTTGCTTTCACCCGCATCTACACGCGGCCGTTGACCCGTGTTGCGGCCTCACTGTGGGTCTATGACAACATCCCCGCCGGCTCGGCGATCGGCAATGAGCACTGGGATGACTCGATCCCCTGGGGAGGCGTTGGCGGACGCAACGGCTACGCCGACGGCACCTATGAATGGGTAGAGTTCCACCCCTACGCCGAGGACGAGCCGATCAAGCTCGATTGGTTCATGGATTGGCTCGGCCAGTCCGACTATATCATCCTCAGCAGCAATCGCCTGTACGGCTCGATTCCGCGCCTGCCCATGCGCTTCCCCATGACCACGCGCTACTACAAGTACTTGTTCAATGGCGAGCTGGGCTTTGAGCTGATCAAGACGTTCACCTCGCGACCCAACCTGGGGCTGATTGAGTTCAACGATGACAACGCCGAAGAGCCATTTACGGTCTATGACCATCCGCGCGTAGATGTCTTTCGCAAGACGGCCGACTTTTCGCTGGAGAAGGCGCGTTCGTTGCTTGGGGACGGCATCGATTGGGACAACATCGCGCGGCTGATGCCCCTGCAGGTGCCGGGCTGGAAGAACAGCCTCATGCTCACACCGCAAGAGCAGGCTGTGCAGCAGGCCGGCGGTACCTGGTCGTCCATCTTTAACCGACGCAGCCTCAGCAATGCCGCTCCCGTGCTCATCTGGCTGCTGCTGGTGGAGGTGCTCGGGCTAGTGACCTTGCCCCTTGCCGACATCATCTTCCACAGCCTTCCGGACCGCGGCTACAGCCTTTCCAAGACGCTCGGTGTGCTGCTTCTGGCCTGGATCACCTGGATGGCGGTCAACCTCGGGATAGGATCGTTCAGCCGCCTGACCATCGGCGCTACCCTCATCGTCCTCGTCGCCCTCGCAGGCGTCATCTTGTGGCGCCGCGGCGCGCAGATGCTCACGTTCTGGCGTGACCGACGCCGCCTTGTGCTGGTCAACGAAGCGCTGTTCCTGGTCTTCTTTGTTGGCTTTCTGTTGATTCGCTTTGGCAATCCTGACCTCTGGCATCCCGGTATGGGCGGCGAGAAGCCCATGGATTTCGCTTACCTCAACGCGGTCATCAAGAGCACGGTCTTCCCACCCTATGACCCCTGGTATGCTGGCGGCTATCTTAACTACTACTACTTTGGTCAGATCATTGTAGGTACACTGATCAAGTTCACCGGCATCGTGCCCTGGGTGGCCTACAACCTGGCCTTGCCACTCCTGGCGGCGTTGACCGCGATGGGAGCCTTCTCCGTGGCCTACAACCTGCTGGCACCGCGCGACGGCGTCCCCGAGCGCAAGTGGACGCCGACGATGACCTGGGGGCTAGCGGCCGCGCTGCTGGCCACGGTGCTCGGCAACCTGGGCGAGATCGGCGTCTGGTTCCAGGCCCTGCGCGACATTGGCACGGTCGAGGCACGCAGCTCGATCCCCTATGTCACCGATGCGGCTAGAGCCCTTTCCGGCCTGTGGCGCTGGCTGGCCGGTCAGGCCAAACCCGTGCTCCGCCCGGAGTGGCCCTACTGGAACCCTTCGCGCATCATGACCCATGGGGAGATCAACGAATTCCCATTCTTCACCTTCCTCTACGCGGACCTGCATGCTCATCTGATTGCCCTGCCCTTCACCCTGCTGGCACTCGGTTTGGTCGTGGCCGTGATCCTGCGCCGTGCGGCAGCGGTCTGGAAGTCTGTGGCGCCTGTTGCAGAAGTAGCCGAGTCCCCAGACTCCGGCCTGCTGGTTACCTTGCGGCAGGGCACACAGGCCTTCTTCGCACGCGTTGATTGGGGTGAGCTCTTGCTGCTGGGCGTGACCGGGCTGGTCGTTGGCGCACTGCGGCCCATCAACTCCTGGGATTATCCTACCTATCTGCTCCTGACGCTGGTGGCGCTGGCTCTGCGCGAGTATGACCAGCGCAGACGTCTCGACCTGCAAAGCCTGTGGGCCATCGCCTGGCGCGGGGCCGTTATCTTCCTGCTCAGCACGCTGACTATGCAGCCCTTCCTCTCTCACTTTGGCACAGCGTATACAAGCATCGAGCGCTGGAAAGGGATTCGCACGGCGCTCGCACACTATCTGGTGATCCACGGCCTGTTCCTCTACGTGCTGATCTCGTGGCTGCTGATTGAGCTCTTTGGCCGAGAATCGCGGGTCGGCAGCCTGCGCATGCTGCGCATGTCTCTGCGTTTTTGGGATCGCTTGCCGCGCCTGTTTGCTCTCTACGGTCGCATGGTACGTCGCAGCCGCGACCTGGATACCTGGACCTGGGGCACCGTAGCGGCCATTGTCCTCGGTTTGGTCGGCCTGGCCTGGGCTAAACAATGGTTCTTCTTGTTCGTTATCGTGCTGGCCCTGGGGACGCTCTTGCTGTTGTTGGCCAAGGAAATGGAGGTTCGTCGCCGCTTGGTCTGGTTGATCTTTGGCGTCGGTCTCGCGCTCAGCCTGGCAGTCGACCTGGTTGTGCTCAAAGGCGACATCGGGCGCATGAACACGGTGTTCAAGTTCTACCTGCAGATCTGGATCTTGTGGTCTATCGCTGCCGCCTATGGTCTGGCACAGTGCCTGCAGCGGCTGCGCAAGTGGACGCCTGACCATCGCCAACTCTGGCTGGGCGGGCTGGCCCTGCTGGTCTTCCTGGCCTCGCTCTACCCGATCCTGGCGACACGGGCGAAAGTCAGCGACCGCTTCGATCCCAGTCTGGGTCCGTCTCTCGACGGTATGGCCTACATGCAAACCGCCATCTACTATGATGGGGAGCCGATCGAGCTCAAGTGGGATCGCGACGCGATCAACTGGCTGCTAGACAACGTCGAAGGCTCGCCTGTCATCGCCGAGGCCAACACCGAGCCGCGCGGACTCTATCGCTGGGGCTCGCGTATTGCCATCTATACCGGCCTGCCGACCATCATTGGCTGGAGCTGGCACCAGCGCCAGCAGCGCTCGGCATTGCCCGATGTCTGGATCAGCCGTCGACTCGACGATGTGCAGCGCCTGTATTCGGATGCAAGCACGCAGCTCGCCACGGAGCTGTTGCAGAAGTACAATGTGCGCTACATCTATGTCGGCGATGTGGAGCGCATCTACTATCCGGCGGCTGGACTTGAAAAGTTCGAGGTAATGAGAGCGGCCGGTCAGCTGCGCCTGGCCTACTTTAACGAGCGCGTCAAGATCTACGAGGTCCTGGGCTGGAGCCTGTCCGGGGACTGAGCCAGGTGCCGGTCTGGGCCGGCCATGCCTGTCAGCGGATGCGCTGACGTGCGGAGGAGTTTATGCTTCCCGTTCTGAGTTGGTGGCTAATAGTGGAGATTCTGGGCCTGTTGGCCCTGCCGATCTGCCTGCGCTTCTTCAAGCACCTGCCCGAGCGTGGCTATGCCCTTGCGCGACCTGTCGGCTTGCTGCTGGGCGGCTATCTGCTCTGGATCGGTGCCAGCTTTGGCTTTTTGAGCAACACGCGGGCAGCGATTGTCTTTGTCGTGTTGCTGGTGGGTAGCGCATCTCTGCTGGTCTGGCGTAGATCTGGGCTGGACGTGGTAGGGTTCTTGCGCGAGCAGCGTGCCGTCGTTCTTGCCACCGAGATCTTGTTCGCCGCGGCATTCTTTGGCTGGGCCTTTGTGCGCGCGCACAATCCCGAGATCTCTGCTACAGAGAAGCCCATGGAGATCGCCTTCCTCAACGCCATCTTGCGCGGCGAGCGCTTTCCGCCCCATGATCCGTGGCTCTCGGGGTTTGCCATCAGCTACTACTACCTCGGCTACCTGCTGATGGCCCTGATCACCAAGCTCTCTGGTGTCGCTGGCAGCATCGCTTTCAACCTGGCCATCAGTCTCCTCTTTGCCCTTACGGTCACTGGCTCCTTTGGGCTGACCTACAACCTGATCGCCAGCGAGCCGGGTCGCAAGCTGCAAAAGGCCAGCGCGCGCATTGCCTGGGCACTGCTCGGGCCGCTGTTCGTGGCGGTCATCGGCAACCTGGAGGGCCTCTTCGAAGTCCTGCACACGCGTGGCCTTGGCTCGCCCGCTTTCTGGCGCTGGCTCGACGTCAATGGCCTGATCGACGCTCCGGTCAGCGGGCGCTGGGTGCCCACGGACATGTGGTGGTGGTGGCGAGCTTCGCGTGTGGTCAACGACCGCGATCTGCAAGGCGTTCATCAGGAGGTCATTGACGAGTTCCCGCAGTTCAGCTTCCTGCTTGGCGACATGCATCCCCATGTGCTGGCCTTGCCCTTCGTCCTGGTGGTGCTGGGGCTGGCGCTTAACCTGCTGTTGGGAGCGCACGAGTGGACCTATGCGGATGACCGCGCGGAGCAGCCTGGAGGCCTGCGAGGGGCCGTACTCAGGGCTGTGCATGAGCTGGCTTCGCTGTGGCGCGACCACCTGCCTGAGCTATTGTTGACGGCACTCATCGTTGGCTCACTGGGATTCCTGAACACCTGGGACTTGCCGATCCATCTTGCCGTGGTCGTGGCCGCCTTTGCCTTGGGCCAGAGGACCGAGCGGGTGGGCGGGTGGCTGCTCGCTGCGGTTGTGTTTGCCCTCTCCGTTGTCGTCCCCGGCGTGATCCTGTACCTGCCATTCTACGTGGGCTTCCAGTCCCAGGCTGGCGGGGTCCTCCCAACATTCTTCAATGTGACACGCATCCATCAATATCTATTGATGTTTGGGCTGTTCGTCTTTGTCATCCTGACCTCCGTCCTGCAGCAGATCCAGTCGGCCTATCGTCAAATGGACGCCGGTGAGCGCAAAGGCATGCTGTACGACATTGTCAACTGGATCCTCTGGCTGATCGTGGGTCCGCTGCTGGTTATGGCCCTGGCCGTGGCTTCGGTGGCTTTGAGGCCGACGGGACGCGAGTTCATTCGCGGGCTACTGGCTGACGAGCGTGTGCAAGCTGTGATTGGCAGCGGCGGCACCCTCGGGCTGCTGCGCCAGGCCTTACGTATGCGCTTGGCCAACCCGTGGACGTTCTTGCTGCTGGCTTTCCTGATCGCGCTGTTGGCCTACTTGCTCTTGCGCCCGCGTTCGGCCAATGAGACAGAAGGCTCGGCACCAGGTCCGGCCGTGCAGTTCGCTAACCTGATGGCCATCGTGGCCTTTCTGCTCACCCTGGCAGTCGAGTTCGTCTACCTGCGCGATCTTTTTGGTACGCGCATGAACACGGTGTTCAAGTTC
>DIVN01000232.1 GCA_002435875.1 Anaerolineales bacterium UBA6131 | reverse complement strand
TCTGCGGCGTGGGCGTGTAGGGCGGCTTGGCGGTGGCGGCGGGCGTGTTTGTCGCGGCGAGGACGTTTACCGAGCCCGTGCTCTTGCTCAACGGGTAAGGGCTTCCGGAGTAGGTGATCTGAGTTCCGGTCCAGTCGCCAGACGGGTCAAATTGCTGCGTACTCGTGCCCGCAGCTTTCGCCCGGAAACGAATCACAGCGACCGCACCATTTACAGTGGGATTACCGAGAATATTACACCCGAAGCGAATCCTGCCGGTACCGTTGTTGTAAGTTGGCGCAATAAGGCCTGACGTCGGCCCCGCTGCGCCCAGGGATACCACTTCCAGTACAGCCGCATTGAAGCCTATATAGAAATCTGCGCCGCCAACGGGTTGCCCCGATGAGTTCAGAGTGATGTTCACGTCGAAAGTTTCGCTTAACAGCGCGGTCTTGCTGGAAGGCGAAAAACCCACAAAGACGGTGGCTGCTATCGAGGGATCCGTCCAGTCCCGAGATGCTGGCTGCATGAAGGGTACTGGAGTTACAGACTGGCCAGTTTCAAAGTAATTGAGTGACAGAAGCGAAAAATCGCTGCTGTTGACGGTCCCGTCCTCCGTGAAGTCGCTCGTGTTGATATAACAGGCGTCGCCCCGACTACAGAAGTAGGAGAGCGAAAGCAGCGAGAAGTCAGCGCTGTTGACTGCATTGTCCTGCGTACTGTCCCCCTCCTTCAGTGTGCCGAAGTTCACGGGGTTGAGGCCGGACCCGAGCGTTACATTGAGCAGTTTCTTCCACAGCGTGTGCCAGTTGCGGACAGCGATGTCGTAGGTTCCGGGCTGCATGTTCTCCATCAGGAAGTTGCCGTTCTCGTCGGTATCCAGATGCGCCTGGTAGGCCGGGATGGGGTCGGAGGGCAGGTGGACGGTAACGTGCACCGGCACGGCCCAGCGCGGGTTGGGGGGCGTTGGCCGCCCCTGCAAGTCCACGTGGCCCGCGATGGACGCGTTTCCAATCGGCATGGGCGTACGGCTGGGCGTGGCCGTGCGCGTTGGCGTTGGTGAATAGACCGACGTGTTCGTCGGCGTGGGCGTGGGGGTGTAGCACGGGTTGGGCGGGTTGGCCGGAACCAGGTTGGCGTTGTCCGAGATGACTATGGTGTCCACGCGCGCGCCGGGCAGTCCTTGCTCAAGCTTGATCTTGTGCCAGCCCGCGCTCAAGTCAAACCGAGTCGCCGAGCCGCCGCCGATGCGCAGCCACTGCCATGAACTGGAGCTGAACGACAGGGTGTGAACCAGCCCGTCATCCACCGAGACCAGGAATCGGTTGTTGCTGCCGTTCGGGCTCTGGATACGTGCCCAGATGTAGTACCCGCCCGTGCTGGGCAGGTTGACAGATACCTGGACATTGCCGCCCGCGCTGGTCGTCGGCGAGTCCACATAGGCGCAGTTGGATGCCGTGCTGCTGCCGGGCACGATGCGAAAATCGCCCACCAGCGAACCGGTCTCGACCTCGCGATAGATGGTTTTCGGCCCCGGCGTTCCCTGGGGCGTGGGCGTGGCCTTCCACGGGTCGGCGGCGAAGTCGCGGTAGTTGATGCCGTAGCGCGTGATGACGCCCGGAGGAGTTGTAACGAGGTAGTCGAACAGCGAGCCGTTCCACTTCCACGGCGGCGAGTTGAGGCTGAACCACAGCCAGCGCTGGACCAGGCGGTTGCCGTCCGACGGCATCCCCAGGCTGGCGTCTGTCGCGTACAGCAGCTAGCGGAACGTGTTGGTCATGAAGTCATTGACGCGGTCCACGGTGAAGCCACGGTCTTCCGTGAACAGAACGCCGTACTCGGAGATGATGAGTGGCTTGTTGCGCTGGCCGTGGCTGTTCATCCAGGCGCGCATGTTGCGCACGTGCTGGATGAAGATGTCCAGCGAGTCGTTCTGGCTGGTATCGTACATCGCGCCGGGTGTGGACGTCGGCGTTCCAGGCCCGACGGGTGGGACTCCCGCGCCCCAGTCGGCAACGTTGTTCTCGCGGGCGATCTGGTTGTGCATGTTCCACACGTCCACGGGCATGGTTGTGCCGTAGGCCGCCTGGTACGCATTCCAGACGTCCGTCAGGTATGCCATGCGCATGGGCGTGCCTTCCACAACCGCGCCGTTGGCGATCTGCGCCGTGTTGTCGCGGTTCTTGATGAACCAGTACAGATCGTGGTAGGCGACGGCGTACTGCTCCGGGGTGTTGTTGCCCATCCAGATGCACTCGGGCTCGTTGCCGATCATCCACAAGAACCCAGGGTTCGCATCGACCATTGGCCCTAGCTGATCCAGGCCTGGGGTAATGCTTCCGTCTTCGACCCAAATAACCTGCGCATAATCGATGCCACCGGGGCGCGACGGAGCCAGGCTGTAGGTCCAGTCCGAGTACCAGCCGATGTTCAGCGACGCGACGTCATAGTTGGTGATGGAGCCGAAGGCTCGGTTGACGCCCACTCCGAATCTATCCGTCGGGTCGGTGTACAGCGGCCCCTGTGTACGGCTCGGTGCTGGTGAGAGTGCTACCAGCACAACAATGGCAACCACCATCGCAAACAGACATAGACTGCGCTTCATGACATTCACCTTTCGCCGCGCTCTCCGGCGGCCTGGGCCAGGTCTCGGTAGAGGGCTCCCAACTCATTCAGCCTGCCCTCAGTATCGAACAGACTTCCATTATACGGCCTTGCATCGCTAGCGAACCAAGCCCATGCAGCCACTGTATTGGACTCAACCAGCCACGTGGTCGTGTCCTGCATGAACTCACGTATCTTCTCTGGAGGGTCCACGGGTCGATTGCAGCAGCCGCTGCCGTACAGAACGCCGAATTCGCTCAAGAGAAGCGGCTTGTGGCCATCGCCAATGGACTCCATCCAGTGGCGGAACTCGACAATCCTGTGTTTGAAAACATCCACGTCATATGGATCCAGGTGTGCCTCCAGCATATAGTCGTGAATGTTCCACGCATAGACCTTCGGGTAGTGCCCATACTTGCGCTCGAATATCTGACGGAATTCCGCGGCCCAGCGCCAGTCGGCATTGCCCAAACCGGCCGGAACGAGCCGGCACTGCGGTGCCTCGTCGGCCAGGCTCTCAAACTGGTGATACAGCGCGGCATACTCCTCCGGAGTCACGTTATCCTGGTTGGGATCGTTGGGCTCGTTCCCAAGCGACCACCATGACGCGCCGCCTGCCTGCATCGCCTTGCCGATTCTCTGCGCATTCGGCTCAAGCTGGTTACAGTGAACGATGAACAGGCGCCCGTGCGCCGCTAGCGTGGGCGTATCCCAATGATAGTCCATGTACCACACTGGCCCCAATTCGTCAAGCTGGGCAGCCGTTGCCGGGACGTCGCCTACGTCCACCCCGAAACGGGCGAATGGCCACTCGTTGGCAGTTTTGCTGTCACAGGAAGCTGCCATCGCGGCCAGCAAGAGCACGCAACCCAAGACACGCACATGCAGCCGCAGCACAAGCTCGTGTGTGCCCAGTTGCAGTAGGCGATTGGGCTCCCGGCTTTGTGAATCTGCCATTCTTTGGAATCCTAGCCCCGCAGGGGCATCAACCGGTCCGAAGGGCAGAGTCCCCGCCGACCTGGCATTCCAGTTTGCATCGGCCAACGCTGACCCGCGATGCTCACTCCCGTCACCATTATAGCATCATGTAGTAGCAGAATAGTGTCCGCAAGGCAGCAGGATGGTGTGCATTTCGCCTTGTTGGCTGGATTGACGGTGCAGGAAACCTCACGGACATCGTCGCCGGAGTCACCCTGCAGTGCCAGGCCCGAACGCCCAGTGCGGGTTTCGCGCAGCAGCCTTACGCTGTAGGGCCGACAGGTGTGCAGGCGCTGGCAGGGCGTGCCACATCTGACAGCCGCGGCCAGGCGCATGCCAGTTCAAGGATGGTATCGGCCACTTGCGCCGACGGCAGAATCTGCAGATCAAGGGCAGGAACCTGCGAGATCAGATCTTGAGCCAGGGTCAGCAAAGCTGGGATGAGCTGGCGGTCATACCAGGGCACGGCCATGACCTGCATAAGCTGGTCAAAGATGCGCGTAGCGGTGATGCGTCGCAAGCTAGTAGCCGGGGCATGGCTCAGGAAGGCGATGGCGGCCAGGGGAGCACCGAGATTGGCGGCGACGCCCGCATCTCCAGGCCAGGGTGTCCCGAAGGCGTGGAATATGCCCCCTATCTGGCGGATGATGACGCGGTCATCACTGAGAAGCTGGATGTCTTTGTGGTTGTTCAGCAACCTGGCAAGCGTTGTCTTTCCCGCGCCCGAGCGTCCGGCAAAGACCAGCGCCCTGCCGTTGACAACTGCTCCAGTCGCGTGCACGACGGTGCCTTGGCGAGTCGCCAGGCGGTGCATCATCAAGACCTGGCCAAACGGATTGTGCAGTGGGTTGGGTACGGTGAGGGCACTGTCTTCTTTAGCAGGTCGTCTGCCACAGTAGTAGGTGACATGATCCACAAGACGGTCAAACCACATGCCGCGCGAAGGCGGTGTCTGCCCGGTGGGGACCGTGCTCTCCAGCCAGTAGCCCCGGTCGTCAGAGACGAGCGACCAAAGGTCAGCCCCGTGGAAGATGCGACGGTGACTGCTGAGGTCAGGCAGGTCACTATCCTCAAGGTGCATTTCCACATTGACTTTCAGGGGGTGCCCGGCGTCGTAGGCCAGCAGAAACGGATCCGTGGAAGGGCTTGGCTTGAGCGCGAAGCGTGTGCTATCGCCGAATACGGCGAAATGCTCGGCAGCAATCGCCACGTGAGCGAGAATCATGCGTTTGCAGGGGGAGGTACCTGGATAATACGGAGTGATCGCCTCGTGCTGTCGAGACTATAGACAGGGTGGAAAGCCCGAAGTGACGATCTGCCGATGACCGCGGAGCAACGCAAGGGAAGGGAGCGCTGCTCGCCGTAGCACGAGGTATCGCGTGCGGCGTGCAGTTCTCCACTCTGTGGGTGGTCCGCCCGTGCGTGGGCCTCGCGCACGGATGCGTGCTCATGAGCCATTGCTGTAACAACCGCTGGCTAGGCAGGGGTTCAGCGAAGCGTTGGGATCAGGCCCAGTCACATTCTGCGTCTTGCAGCCGATGCCCAGCACCTCATCGGTCAGAAGCTCGATGCTCCTCAACCTGGGCGTCTCATACGGCAGTCCCTGGACTCTGGTTTCGATCGGGTTTGATATCATGATTTCTCCTTGATCAAGCCTCTGCGCTCAGCATGGCGTATCGCAATTGTCCAATAGCGCAAAGGTAGGGCGAAGGCTGGTCATTCCTGCCAGTCTCTAATTCGAAAAAGCCCGGGCAGTAGCCGCACAAGGCCTTTTTGTCGCAGTTGGTGCACGGCGACTGCGGATTGGCCTTGACGTTCTGGATGGTGTCTCCGATGTATTGCCACCCCTGCTGAAATGTACCCTGACGCAAATCGTACTGATAGCGGGACGTCAGCACGCAAGGCTGCAACTGCGCGCAAGCATCCACATGAAACGCGCTTGAGCCCGCGCTGCAGACGTACAGTTTGTCCGTGGCTGGCACGTCTCGATACCGTGCGAAAAAGCTGCACCAGGCCTGCCGGCGGTCGGCATCCTCGAAATCCTCGGCGACTGTCACTTCCGGAGGCACGCGATATTGCAGCGGGCTGGCATCGCCATCGAGGCGCGGAAAGATGGCCGCATCGAAACGAAACCCCACGCCAAGCTCTGCAGCCAGCCGCCGTATCGATGTTATCTCCGTCTGGTTCACCGTCATTAGTACCGTCTTGAGCCCCGTATGCACCTTGTGCGCCAGTAGCAGGCGCACGCCGCGCAACGTTGCCTCAAACGAGCCCTGCACTCCCGTAATCCGATCGTGCGTCTGCGCGTTACTCCCATAGATGCTGATCTCCACCATCCTGGGTGGCAACTGATCGAATAGTGCAATAAGCCCGTCGTCGATCAGGGTGCCGTTGGTAAACACGTTTACCAGGATACCAAGTCCGCGCGCCAGGCGATAGAGCTCGGCAAAATCTGGTCTGAGAAGCGGCTCGCCTCCCGTAAAGAGCAGGAACAGGCAACCGGCATCCGCAACTGCGTCGATGACCGAGGCAACCTCTTCGGTAGACATCTCGGGCGCACCCGCAGCGCAGTGCTGGCCCGCTCCTCCCACGTAGCAGTGCAGGCAACTTAAGTTGCAGCGATGCGTCAAGGCGATGCTTCCCGACAAGGGGACGTGCAGCTGGGTCGCCTGATGCAGCAACCTGCGCCAGTACGCCGAGTTGCTCAGCCATCCGGTCTGCTCACAGGTCACGAGCTACTCACTATACTGATCAGCCCGGCATCGTTCAACTCGGTCAGGAACTGCCGCGCGTCTGACCGAGCTTGCTCGGCGGTTACCTCGAAGCGCTCCGTGATCGCCTCCACAAGCTGCTGGAGGTCTACGGGGTCATGCAAGAGCTGCCAGATATACTCGCCCACCGCATCGAGGGCGAAGATACGCTGCATCGCAGCCAGGTCGCCGCGGACGGGCACAAGGATGGTCTCACCAGCGACCTGGCGGGCGATGATATCATTGTTCTTGACGAACTGAGACAAGTTACTTGACCGACAAAGCTGGATCGCCAAGCAAGTTAAAGATGTCCAGCATAAAGGGCGCGCCGCCCTGAGCCTGGTAGGTGGTGAGAGCTTGCTGTACGGCCAGCCCCATATGCTTCTCGCCGGACTGGAAGACGGCGTTGAAGAATCCGCGATCCAGGGTTACAGCCAGGTCGTTCAGCGAGAGGCCTGTGGGCGCCCAGACGGCCGCGGCACCACCACCTGCATCCAGGAGCATTACTTCGGCGATGCTGTCAAAGCCCGGATACTCGAAGCGGCCGGCCAGGCAGGTCATCAGCAGCGCCACCGGCAGCCTGGGCTCGTTTGTCAGTTGACGCGCGCCGGCGCTGGTGAGCAGCTGTTCGTGGGCCAGGTGAAACATCACGCCATGGCCCAGGTAGTTGAAGACGGCTGCGCCAGCGTTAAGCTGATCGCGCAGGCTGGCGCGGGCATCCACGATGCTCATTGCAGAAAGATGAATGTGGCTGAGGTCATAGCGATCCGTCGGGACGAGCGCCGCCAGCGAATCACTGTCCTGGGTAAAGTCGCCCGCGTTGTCGTCATCGTCGGCAACCATGAGCACCTTGCGCGCCCAGTCGCCTTCCGCGGCTTCATAGGCCTGCATGCGGAGAACAAGCGCCTCGAGCTCAGCATTGGTCGCCACTGGCAGTCTACCGATGGCCATGTCGGGTACTCCATCGTCGCCCACGACATCCGCAAAGGCGTTGTCAGCGGCGAACATGCCGTAGGGCGTCGAACGCATCATCACGGGGATGAGGTTGTCGCCGTAACCCTTGAAGTTCTTGTAGTCGAAGGTGCCTTCACCGGCGAGCACGACGTACTGCGGAGGCACCTGCCAGGCCTGAAGGGCGCGGCTGAGAAATGCCTTGATGGCGTGCGGGCTGGCAAGACCATAGTTGAACTCGTCATAGATGCTCTCAAGCTCCACGACGGCCGCCTGGTGACCCATGCTGCCGCGGTAGTCGGCCAGAAGCTGAGCAGCACCCTTCAAAACGGATGGCGCGATGACGACATAGTCCGCGTGGTTGCTGGCGGCGTTCAGATTGGCACTCACGCTGGCAGCCATGGAGGCGGGCTTGCCCGCCGTCGCAAATGTCGTGGCCAGATATGGCGTTTCTGGCGAAGCTGGCTTGACCGTGACGCGGTAGGAGCCGGCGGCCTGGTCTACCGTGACCGCCATGACCTGCTTCGGTTGCCGCGGGCTCGTGAGGTCGAGCACCACGATGTCTTCGCTGTCAAAGCCGCCGACCGTAACGACGGGATTGTCATCGCCGCGGAAGGCCAGCTGGTTGTCGACTGCGCGGTAGAGGCGTGGGTAGGTCAGGTCAAACGAGTTGACATAGAACTGCCCCGCACTCGGTGTAGAGAGCAGCGAGATGGTGTTGTCGCCAGTGTTTAGCAACGAGACGGCAAATGGCAGGG
>DIVN01000285.1 GCA_002435875.1 Anaerolineales bacterium UBA6131 | reverse complement strand
GCATTTCGCACCAGAAACTAGTCTAGTTTCTGGTGCGAAATGGCCGGGCTGAAATAGCGATCAGGCACATGGCTTCCAGTGGAAGGTGCACTCTGTCACGGCCAGCCTGGCATTGACACCAAATAGCGGCATCCGGTAAAATATGGAAGGGCACCAACCCACCATATCTTACCGGAGCCAAGTCTGATGTTACTGGAAAAGTACGAATCTGTCAACCTGTTTGAGATAGTTCCGTTGGAACACGATCCTGTGCTTGACCAACTCGACCGACTGCTCGATGAGGACGCTTTGTTCCAGGCCGTCAAGGCTGACTTGTCACGGCGGTATCCGCACACCTTGACGCACGGTCGCCACTCCACGCCCGTGGAAGTCATCTTGCGTATGCTGGTCGCCAAGCACCTGTACCGCTGGAGCTATGAGCAGACCGAGTCATTCGTTGCCGACAGCCTCACGCTCCGGCAGTTCTGCCGCGTCTACCTCCAGTCTGTGCCAGACGATACCACGCTTATCAGATGGGCCAACCTGATTCAGCCGGAGACGCTGCACCGGCTACTCGATCACGTCGTCCTGCTGGCCCAGCGCCTGAAGGTCACTCGCGGGCGCAAGTTGCGGACGGATGGCACGGTCGTTGAGACCAACATTCACCATCCGACTGACAGCAGCTTGCTAGTCGATGGAGTGCGCGTGCTGAGCCGCACGTTGGCTCGCGCCCGCCGCGTCATCAAAGCGACGGCTGGCCAAGCCGGTCATACAGCGAGAGACCAGTTCCGCAATCGCTGGCGCAGCGCGCGCAACACGGCCCGTGCCATCGGTGATGCGACCCGACGGGGCAGGAAAGAGACAGATGCCCGCTGCCGGCAGGCCTATCAGAAACTGGTCGACATTACCCGAGCCAGCGTGAAACAGGCGCAGGCTGCGGTCGAGATGCTTCAGCAAGTCGCCACCGAGGAAGCCGAAGCCATCGCCCAGCAGGTGGAGCAGTTCCTGCCGTTGGTGGAACAGGCCATCCAGCAGACCGTGCGGCGGGTGATGAACGAGGAGAAGGTCCCGGCGCAAGTAAAGCTGGTGAGCCTGTTCGAGCCGCACACGGACATCATCCGTCGTGGCAAGGCGGGTCACCCGGTGGAGTTCGGACACAAGGTGTGGTTGGATGAAGTCGACGGCGGCATCGTGTCGGACTATCGAGTGTTGGACGGCAACCCCAAGGACGACCGCCAGTTCCCGACCAGTCTGGACCGACACCAGGCGCTATTCGGCCGGCCACCTGACCAGGTCAGCGGTGACCGCGGGCTGTACTCCCCTGCGAACGAGACACTGGCCAAAAGCATGGGCGTTCGGCGCGTGATTCTGCCCAAGCCAGGCTACCGGTCCACTGAACGCAAGCAGCACGAGCACCAGTCCTGGTTCCGCCGAGGTCGGCATTACCACGCGGGCGTCGAAGGACGAATCAGTGTGCTCAAACGCCGCTACGGGCTGGACCGCTGCCGCAACCATGGCGAAGACGGCTTCGAGCGGTGGGTCGGCTGGGGCCTGGTGGCCCACAATCTGTGGACCATCGGCACGACTTTGGCCACAAGATGATAAGTTGTAAAGGTTCAGCGAAGGCTCAAAGGGGAGAAGTCCCCTTGGCTGCATTTCGCACCAGAAACTAGTCTACATGGATCTCGATGCGCTCACTGCGCTCAACGTCCTCAACCTCGATGATCTTGCCCTGAGCTCCGCCCTTGACCTGTTCGACAATGTCCCCGTAGTTCACTCCTTCCAGGTCCGGGGCAAAGCGGGCCCCCATCCGGATCGCCACCTCTACGAGGCTGGTGGGAAGATTGACGTTGACTTTGGTCTTGCCCGTCGCCAGGTCGGTGACCCGTACACGGAACCAACGAGGGGCGGTGGGTTCGTTTGGCGCTGGCTGGATTCTTGGAGAGGAGGCCTGTTCCAGGGCCGTTAAGAGCTTGGCTCCCTCTTCGGGCGAGATCTTGGCTTCGGCCACGAGGTTCAGAACTCGCATTGTCTCTTCTGTTTCGGGCATTCTCGATCCTCCGCTTCAATCGGGCCATGGCCCCTGCGAGGTGATAGGGTCTACCGGAGAACCTGGTTCTTCGAGGACCAGAATACCGACCAGGCCCGCCAGAGATGTCGTAACACCGGCAAATACATAGATCGCCCGCAGAGGCACGACCTCGCCTGCGGCTGCGGCACCGGCCATGGAGAGCAATCCCGCAGCGGTAGTCAGGGCGTTGAGGGCGCTGCCTACGCGACCGCGCTTGAGGTCTGGCACCGCCAATTGCATCATGGTGGTGAGCGACGAATTCGCCGGAATAAGGGAAATTCCCAACAGCAGACTGTAGACCAAGAGCAGCAGGGGCATGTACAGCAGGCGGTTCCCCACAGTCAGCTCAGCCAACGGGGCTTGCCCGCCGAGCCCGGGCACGAGATTCACCAGCGAGAAGGGAGGTGCCAGGCCCATCAGTGCGATCATCACGCCGCAAATGGCGATACTCCAGCCGGCCAACTCTTTCCTCTTGAATCGGGCTGCGACAAACCCCAGTCCAAGGCCCCCCACTGCCATACCGACACCCTGGGCGGCGTCAACGGCCCCCAAGCCCTCCGCTCCCAAGCCAAAGGTGCGTTGCATAAAGGGTACCCAAACTACGTGAATGGAGCCAACCCCTAGCTGCACGACGGAAAGGCAGACTAGGATGCCAACCATCGTCCGGTTGCCAAAAAGGTAGGACATTCCGTCGCGCATTTCGGCCCACACCGTTGCAGTTTGGCCGCGTACCGGCCGTTGTCCGCCCGTTGCCTGCTTGTCGACTCTGGTGTTGGGCACGGTCATAAAGAGGATTCCAACGGCTGACACAAAAAAAGATGCCGAGTCAATGGCGAAAGCCACCTGCGGGCCCCATATCCCGATAGAAAAGCCGGCGAGCGCGGGCCCAAGTAGGAACCCAGCGGTCTGGACGATCTGCATGAGGCCATTGGCCGACAATAGGTCATCTTGGCTGGCTACAATGAGGGGCAGCACTGCATTCTGCGCCGGAAAGAAAAAGCGGCTCATACACGACATCAAGAACGCGACGGTGTAATAGATCCAAACCTGGTCTGAGGTTTGCACCAGCAGACTGGCCAATACCAGCAGCCCACGCAGTAGGTCAGCGATGATCATGGTCCGTTTGCGGTCCCAGCGATCCACAAAGACACCGGCAACTGGCCCGAGCAAAAGAAACGGCAAGGTACTGGCAATCACCGACAGT
>DIVN01000235.1 GCA_002435875.1 Anaerolineales bacterium UBA6131 | reverse complement strand
GTGCAGGTAGTCGAGCTCGAACGAAAAGCTGCAAGCCACCACGGCGAACTCCTGCAGCTGACGCTGTGATTCCAGCGACAGAGGCACGACGCCATGTTCGGGCCTGTCCATCCCACAAAAGACACGCTCACAGGCGATTTGCGGCGCGGCGTTGAACAAGCGGTATAACGTCTGCACTGCCAGGCTGGACATCCCTACCGAGTAGGAATTGGGAAACACGAGTGCGATTGGCACCCGTCCCCCCCACTGCTTCTGGATGCTGCCCTGTTCTTGCGCGAGGATGTCTTGCGCAGCTGAGATGCGCGACCATTTCATGCGTCTAGTACTCAAAGTGGATCTGCATCGATTCCCCGGCGTGGATCCGACGAATGGCATCAGCGAAGACTGGTGCAATCGACAGGACATGCAGCTTGGGCATGGCCTGTCTCTGGGGAATGGGCACGGTGTCGGTCGTGACGATCGCATCCACCTCGGGCAGAGCGAATAGGCGCTCCAGGGCCTCATCGCAAAAGAGACCATGCGTGCAGACAAGAGTCGCTTGGGTCACGCCAAACGGCCGCAAGGCTTTCACCGCTTCGATCATGGATGAGCCCACAGCGATTTCATCGTCAACGATGATGGCGTGAGAACCGGCCACTTCGCCGATTACCCCATCGACGACGACCTTGGTGTCGCTGATGCGCTTCTTGCTGATGGCTACCACCGGCAGCTGCAAGAGACGGGCAAATCGCGTCGCTCGCTTGATGTTCCCAAGATCGGGCGTGACGACGCAGGCCCTGGTCAGGTTTTGGCTCTGGAAGTACTCAACGAGTACCTTCATCGAGCTCAGGTGGTCTGTCGGCACGCTGAAGAAGCCGTGTACCTGCGGCGAATGCATGGTCATCGTGACAACATGTTGCGCACCCGCGGCCGTAAGCAGGTCCGCAAGAAGGCGCCCTGCGATCGAGATGTGCGGCTCATCTTTCTTATCAGAGCGGCTATAGGAGTAGTAGGGAATCACAGCCGTGACACGCCGTGCGGATGCTGACCGGGCGGCGTCCATCATAAAGGCCAGCTCAAGTATGTGATCGCTCACGTGCGCTGGGTAGAATGGCTGCACGATGAATACGTCGCGTTCGCGCACGGTCTCACAAAGTTGCACGTACAGATTGTCATTGCGGAACCGCTTAGTTGTCGAGGCACTGAGTGGAATGCGCAAGTCCGCACAGATAGCTTCAGCCAGTTCTCGGTGAGCACTGCCACTAAACACGCGCATCTCGTCTTTCATAGCACTCCTTTCAGGCGCCTCGTGCACCAATATGCCGGCGCCGCCGTATCGGGGGCGCAGACCAGCGCGACGCCTCTTAGCCTAGCCCTGTAACGCTGGAACCACAAACCGCCAGAGGCACAGCCAATCGAGCGTGAGCAAGCCGAGGTAGAGCAATCCGGGCGCGAGATGGGGCCATCGTTGACTCAGTCTGCTGCCGAGAGCAACAGCAAGGCCTGAACCGGCCACCAGCAGCACGCTCCAAACAGAAAAGCCGAAGCCAAGAGTGCCCATCACAAGCATGATACTGCCACACGCCGCAAGAACAAGAGCTGTAGGACGCGCCGTTCGCGGGCGCAATAACTCTTGCAGTCCCACCGCAGCGCCCCAGGCCCAGGCGGCCATCGCAGGGAACAGATAACGGCCCTGAAACTGGACAAACTTCGTGTTGTAGCCTAGATACAGCCCGAGAGTCAGCAGTGCCGACCACGCAAGCAGAATCAGGTCGCGCCGTGGCAACCGGCCAGCATCGTGCTTGAGATGGTGCAAGACCGAGTACATGCCAGAGTGCAGGCGGCTGATTGGCCGCCAGGGACCAGAGTACGCTTGGCGCAGCGTCAGCACGACCCGTGTGGCGCGAATGCCAAAGCCCAGGACCAAGAGGCCAGAGAACAGAGCCAGAGCCTGATAGAGCCGGGCATCGATCAGGACGCCCATCCAGCCGAATTGTGCCCAGAAGCTATGGAAACTGATGACCACGAACTGGGTAAGGTAACCACGCAAGCCGACCTGCTGGAGCAGCTCAGCGGTCCGCAGCTGGCCAGTAACAACCGAGTCGTGCCGCTGCCAGGCAAGGAGATCCAGCCCGCCGTAGACCTGGGCATTGCGCAGGAACCAGGGCATCCCAAAGAGCAGCGCGATAGTGCCTATGTGCAGGAGGCTGCGCAGCTTGTGGCCCATGCAGGGCTCGTCCGAACCGCTGACGCAAGGTGCCAGGTACAGCGCCGCCACGGCAACTGGAATTGCGACATATACGGTAGTCTTGGTGAGCAGCACCAGCCCTAGCAAGATGCCCAGCAGCACAGAGCGGCTCAGGTTGACGCCTCTTTGCACAGCTTCTATGCTCTGCCAGAGCACGGCCAACAGCAAGAGTTCAGCCAGGGCGTCGTTGCTTACACCCGCGCTGAGCGCCAGGTGCATCGGAATTGTCGCCGCAAACCCCACGGCGTAGAGGGGGAGCCCTTTGTCCCCAGGAGTCAGGCTGCTTACGATGCGATGGATCAGCAGCAGAGAGCCGGCAGCCAGAAGAACGGAGAACAAGCGCAGTATCACTACCTGGTCCTCCGTGGGCAGTGACCGTGCGTCACGCAGCAACAAAGCCGCAATGCTGTAGTAGAGAGGCGGCTGCCAGGACTCGTAGCGAATGGGCGTTACGGGCATATCACGGGGGAACCTCGCCGCCTTGATCTGTTCGAGGTATTCGTATGGAAAGTCGCCGTTCTGCAGAACCGGCAAATTGCCATGAGCGGCAACGTGCTGGACGTAATTGAAGTGAGCCGGTTCGTCGGGGACTTGCCAGGTGGGTGTAAGGATAGCGTAAGCCGCACCAAACAGCAGATGGCCAGTGATGATCAATGCCAGCGGCAAGCAGCTCGACAACCGCGAGTGTGCCATCGTCATTTGTCCTTCTGCTCGTGGCCCAGCACCGCTCACTGCTGGCGCTGGTAGCGGCCCCGAAGGTCGTTGTAGCGCACGCGCAACACGTCGCTCAGGTTGCGCCACGAGTCGCGCAGCGGATTGACTTTGCTTTCCTTGCCAAAGTGCCAATGGACAGGCACCTCAGCAATGGAATAGCCCCACTTGCCGGCGAGGAAAAGGATTTCGACATCGAAGCCAGTGAGCACCGCACCCCTGACACCTGGCGAGTTCTCACTGTATAGCTGCATGTTGCCAAATAGGTCCCTGGCTGCATCATGCCGAAACGCCTTGAAGCCGCACTGCGTATCCTGGATTCCGGGCACAGCCAGCATGCGTACCAATAGGTTAAACGCCCGGCCCATCATGTGTCGATACGCTGGTTCAGAGAAACGCCTGGCCCCTTCTCCCTCGCGCGAGCCGATCGCTACGGCATACCCTGACTCTAGCAACGGCAGTAGTTTGTCTGCTTCCTCGATCGGAGTAGCACCGTCCGCGTCGGTGAAAAGCAAAAGCTCACCCTGCCCGGCGAGCATGCCAGTTCGCACGGCGTAGGCCTTTCCGCGATGAGGGTTGCGAATCACACGAACCGCTGGCTCGTTAGCGGCGAACTCCTCCACAACTTGCGCCGTGCCGTCAGAACTGCCATCGTCGACCACGATGATTTCGGTGGGCCATGCCTTGCTGTGGCTGTATGCCGCAAGGCGCTGCAGGGTCTGCGGCAGGCGTCGCTCTTCGTTGTAGGCTGGCACGATGATGGATAGATAGGGTTGCATGGTCAAGCGGGTTTTGCCTCCAGTGCGGCGAAGCAGAGCGGCACGGTCCTGTCCTGCACGGTGGCCATCTTACCAGACTCACAGGCTCTAGTCAACCGGCTGCAGGAGGTCGCGTAGCGCGTCCAGCGATACGCGCCTTGCTCGCTGAATCGCCTCTCGTTTGCGCAGCATGCGCGGCCACGTAAGCAGACCTGATAGTTGTCCTCGTAGGCGCGCGCGTGCCGCCTCTCCCCGCCATGAGCGCAGCGCCTCACGCAGCACACGTAGCTGGGCTACCAGGATGTCGCGCGAGTACTCCCGCAGCAGCTCGGCGGGCATGTTCTTCGCAAGCACGTAGATGGTGTTGCGACCTGTGTAGAAACTGGCTGTCTTGCCGCCCCCGCTGGCGCTCAAATGATGGTAGGCGACGGCCTCAGGTACATACACTGCACCCCATCCCGCCAGTTGGTGCCTCCAGGCTAGATCGACATCTTCCAGGTACATGAAAAAGCTCTCGTCGAATCCGCCGACATCGTTCAGCATGCTGCGACGATAAGCCGCAGCCCCACCACATGCAGCAAAAACCTGGGCGACCTCCGCGTACTGACCCTTGTCCTCTTGCCACACGCCGCGGTTGACCGGTATCCCGTCACGCCCGTATAGGTCTCCAGCCGAATGGAAATGATCTCGCTGGCCGTAGAGCATCATTCTGCTGGCAAATGCACCTGTCTCGCGGTGGTTCTCGGCAGCCTGGGCCAAGGCTTGCAGCCAGTTCGAATGCACCTCGACGTCCTGGTTGAGCAGCGCCACCAAGGGGCGGCTGGAGCGCGCGATGCCCACATTCACCGCTGCGGAAAAGCCGCGGTTACTGAGCAGTTGCAGAAAGCGAGCCTCGGGAAAACGGTCTCGTACGACACGTGCAGAATCGTCGCTTGATGCGTTGTCCACTACGAGCAATTCGAAATCGCGCCAGCTCTGGGCACGCAGTGACTCCAGACACGCTGGCAACAACTGCGCCCCATTCCAACTCGGTATGATAACCGAGAAGGACTCAGGACCCACGGAAGTAGTCTTGCAGCGCGTCGCGCCATGGCCGCAGAGTGATGCCCAACTGGGTCGCACCGCAAAAGTTGCGCAGCTCTGAGCGGGCAGGCACCCTGGCTGCTCGCTTGTATGCTGACGTCGGGAATAACGGAAAGTCCGCCCGGCCCGCCAGCTCCAGTACGGCCTTGGCCCAGTCGTATCGCGAGCACACGCCGGTATTGGTGAAATGGTAGATGCCATATACTGGTTGAGCGATGAGCTTGGTGACTGCTTCAGCCACATCTGGAGCGTAGGTGGGTGAGCCAATCTCATCCGTCACAAAGCGCAGCTCCCTGCGCTCGTTGGACAGACGCAGAACCGTCTGCACAAAGTTCTTGCCCCCGCGACTGTAGAGCCATGCGGTGCGCACGATGTAGTGTTGGAGGAGCAGTGTCTGTGTCAGATACTCTCCCGCGAGCTTGGAGCGCGCGTAGACGCTCTGTGGATTCGGGGCATCCCACTCCCAATATGGTTCGCCTTTCGTGCCATCGAATACATAGTCCGTGGAAATGTATACCATGGCAGCTGAGCACGACTGGGCAGCCAGAGCCACATTCTGCGTTCCCAGCGCGTTGATGCGATAGGCCAGCTCCGGCTGCAATTCGCATCCGTCGACATCAGTGTAGGCAGCCCCGTGGATGACTACCTGGGGGGCGAAGTCGCCGATCACCTGCGACATCTGCGAATGATCCGTGACATCAAAGCTGGGCAGGTCCAGGAGCAATAGCTCCTGATCGCCCAGGGAAAGTTGCAGAGCCTGACCCAACTGTCCGGCGCTGCCGGTTATGGCAATACGCATAGTGCTTTCCTCCCCAAGTTGATGATTGGATCAGCCTGACGACAGATTTGGTGGACGGAGATGGGCACGCGCCTGTCGCAAGATCCACCACAGGAACCGCTGAAGCAGCAAGATGACCGCCGGGACTGGGATCGACAGGAGGGCCACGAGCATCGCCTGCATCAGGATGATCACCAATATGAAGGCCAGAGCCAGATTCGGCACGTACCATTGAAAGACCGGGCCAATCCACCAGGCAAGCAGTCCGGCGGCGACTGCCAGAAAATAAAGTTGTAGGATGCCATAGCCATAGGCATGCAATAGCACGGATATGCCCGATCGTTCCTTCCGCAGTAGTAATCGTAGCGTGACGACTGCGGCCCCTACGGTGGCTGCTATCACTGCGTAGCGGATGCTTGGTTGCAAGAGGGCGGCAAATCCTCCTGCGCCGAGGCGGCTAAACGTGTAGCTATTGCCGTCGCGCACGTACAAGACGTGGTAGGTGGCCAGCGCCAGAGCTGCTGCGATAGCGCACCAAGGCGTGTGTCTATCCCAGTAGTGCACGATGATCCAGCTGAAGATGGCCAGCGCTAACGCGATTGGCAGACCGCGTTGTGTGCGCTCCTGCCAGATACGGGCGCGGCGGCCTTGCTGCATCTCACGCACTGTCTGTCGCACGGCAAGCTCTCCCAATTCCGCTGCGCTTGCATAGTTCTGCACATCCAGAGAGCTCAGCGCAACCAGGGCGTCACCCTCTGCCGAGCGGCTTAGCGGTCCCAAGCCGATGCTGTGGAGGTAGACATTGCCCACGCGAACGTGTTGGAGAGCCGTTGCAGTCCACTTCTCTGCCAGCTCCAGTTGGTCCAGTTGCAGCATCTGGGTCGGCCAAATACCCTCTGCGGAACGTGGAATCGGAGCCCCCGCCAGCGAGGCAACAAGTGGCGCGATATCGGTCAGTTGTAGAGGCTCGTATTCGCCGGCAATGACCCTCGCCCCAGCCATCACGAAAGGCATGGTTGATGTAGCTCGTTCGGTTCCGCCGTGCCCACCTTCGTCCAAGTGACCATAGGTTGACACAACGATCAGCACGCTGTGGCTCAGATCCACCTGGGCGACAATGGCACCGATGTGCTCATCGCACCGCAAAGCAGCCTGGCGATACTCTTCGCTGGCGCCGCCGTATCGCAGGCCGATCTCCTCCAGCTGCTGCAGGTGCACCAGCAGCAGGTCAGGCCTAAACTCGCGCAAGAATGCGCCTGCGGTCCTGGTAACTGCCGCATCCGCGGCGGGACTGTGGTCCTGCACAAAGAACTGTAGGTATAGTGGCGTCTTGTTCAGCAGCTTCTGCCAGCGATGGGATCCTGCGATCCCTATCTTCAGACGGGCTCTGTCAAAGGCCGCAAACAAATGGTCGATTTGCATCGGCAGGACCCACTCGTCGCCATAGTCAAACAGTGGTGCCCAATTCAGTTCTGCCCCAGTCCCCGTAAGCAGGCTAGTCCAGCGGGTCTGTGCATTCGATGGCGGCCACGCGAGCAATTGCGCATGGGCGCCCTGCAGCCGCAAAGCGTTCAGCTGTGGCATCATGGTGGAAGCATCATAACGAAGCCCGTCGATGGCGACCAGGACAATCTGGTCGGCCAGTGGTGCGGTAAGGGTCGTGGTAGCGGGAGGCGAGCCTTTGGTTGGAGGTTGGTAGTCATAGATCGAGCGTACCAGCCTATCCATCCAGGTGTAGCACCCGAACGCTACGCCTGCCAGCACAGCGATAATGAGGAGAAGCAGGAGTGCTTTCGCCAAACTGGCTCCCTGTCAGCCGGTCTAGCCGTGGATCGTAAGGGCGCTGCGCAGGATACTCAACTCAGCAGGGGTTTCGCCTACTAGCTCGCCTTCTGCCTCCAGGTACATGCGCCCTTCGGACTCGATGCGCACATGGCGAGTTCGGAATGTCGACACCTTGGGATGGGTGAGGTGTGTTCCGCGGTAGACCCGCGGCAGGTTCAGCAACAACTCCACTTTGTTGAGGTCTCCCAAAATCACCACGTCAAGCAGGCCGTCATCGGCCGCCGCGCGTGGGCCAACCCACATGCCGCCACCAAAGTACTGCCCATTGCAGACGACCACCGAGTTGTACTTTCCGCGAACCCGCTGGCCGTCATGCGTCACCACGGTTGGCTTATTCTGATAAGATATCAGTGACATAACGAGGCCGGTCAAGTACGGTATCGTGCCCCCGAGGCGCTTGCTCATACGGTTCACCCGCACGCAGGTGTCGCCGTCAAAGCCAACGCCGGCAACATTGACAAAGTAGCGTTCGACGGGCTGGCCATCGCGCAGACAGCGGATCAGGGCAATGTCGACAACACGAGTGCGACCGCTTGCGGCCAGGCGGACGGCCTCCGCCGTCACACGCGGGATGTTCATCGCCCGTCCAAAGTCCGACCCCGTACCTTGTGGAAGAATGCTCAGCACCACGTCGGAGGGGATCCTGCCATCCAGGACCAGTCCGTTGACTACTTCGTTGACCGTGCCATCGCCACCCACGCAGATGATGTGGCGGAAGCCCTCGGCGATGGCCTTCCGCGTGATCGGCGTGCCGTCGCCCGGGCGGCCGGTAAGCTGAGCCTGAAACTGCAGGCCGGCCTGCCGGAGTGCCTCAGACAGCGTAGACCATGTTGCCCCGACTCGCCCTCCTCCGGCTACTGGATTCACGACGGCGAACGCTTCTGTGCTCATTCGTGTCCTTGCGCCAGCTATTGCGGTATGCTGCCACTGCGAGCACGGACGCTCCTGTCGGGTAGCAGTTGTGCCCGTGGCCAGTAGTTCCAGGCATCGATGAGGTCTCCTTGAGCGTCAAAGAGCCTTGCCTCGTCACCGCTATCGCTCCATACATAGTCCGTTGTCCAGCGGAGGTCTGTCGGAAACAGGAACGCTGCTTCAGGCCCGCTGTGGATGCGGACATGTTGTCCAGCGCCCAGTGCGAAGCCGATCGGGAAGAAGAAGCTTCGGCCACTGACCAGGCTTGATAGGCGCCAACCGCTGAGCACCCCTGTCTGAGATCCCAGGTTGGTAACCTGTATGTACTCGTCTTTGCCGGTGGGCTGCACATCAGTAATTCTGATGTTGGCCTCTCCCGTGGCTGGAGTCACGGTTGCTGTGGGCCGTGGCGTATCGCTGGGTGAACTGGTCGGCGTGGAGGTGGGCGATGGGGTTGCAGTATCCGTGTGGACCCTGGTCTGGGTCGCGGTGGACGACGCCGTGGATGTTGGCATAGGACTACAGTAGATGGTCAGGGCGTAACTCGCTGGAGCGGGGCCATCGACCGCAATGTAGAAGGTTGTAGGGCTCACATCAAAGATCTGGTGGCTGCCACGGCCTATGGCCGCAATGCATGAAGCCGGGCTCGGCGCAGTCAGCAGGAAAGCCCTGAGATCGCCCGCTGGGGCAAACTGAATAGAGACATAGTCCAGGTCACGGTCGATCGTCAGCCTGTAGATCACCTCGGGGCCGATCTGACCGTTTCCACACGCTCCGTACGAAATCATGGTTGCTGCATGCCCCACTGTGCTATCGGCGAACATGCTGCCACAGACAGCACCAATGGGGCTGTTGAAGGTACCCGCTGGCGTGCGCGTTGGAGTCGCGGTTGGCGCACCGATCTCGGTATGTGTCGGTGTGAGGGTGATCGTGCTCGTCGCACCCGGCGTCGAGCTGCCAGTCGGTGTCATGCTTGGCGGAATCGGCGTTGTTGGACCGCCGCGCGAGTTCTTCATTGAAATCGGCAGGCGTATGCGGTACAGGAATCGCGTCTCAGTCGGCGTAAGCGTCAACGTAGGGCTGGCTGTTGGTGTCGCAGTATGAGTGGGCGTCGCCGAAGAGGTGGAAGTTGGTGATGGCGTCGATGTCAGCATATCTGTCGCCGTCGGAGAAGACGTGGCCGTCGGCGTCTCGGTAGGCACCACGGTCCCAGTGCTAGTTGGTGTGGGTGTTGACGTCTCGGTGGGGCTGGCGGTTGCCGTCGGCGTCGCTGTGTCTTCGGGTGGCACCGTGCATGTTAACTGTAGGAGGTAGTTGCCAGCCTCAGTCCCATCAACGCCCACGTAATAGCTGCCGGCAGGCAGCCTGTTCAGCAAGAAGGACCGCCCAGCACCCAGACAGTCCGCAGGATCACGACTTGCCAGCGCCAGGGCCGAGAGTGCCGCACTGCCAATCAAGTCCACCTGTACATCCCTGACTTCAGCAAGCTCGAGCAAGTAAAAGACCTCCGGCCCGCTGAAGTTGCTGCCGCACTCCCCATAGTCGCTGATGGCAGCCCAGAATCCGCTGGTGCTGCCTTCAGCGGAATCACCGCAGGCCAGAGGAATGGGGTTGGTCAGCGTTCCTGGCCAGACTGTCGCTGTGGCAGTTTGAACCGGGGTCTGCGTTGGTGTAGGGGTAGCACTGGACGTGGCGGTCGCCGTCGGGACCTCTGTCAGGGTTGTGGTGGGTGTAGCAGTCGGTGAGCTTGTCTCCGTGGCGGTCGGCGTCGGCGTCACGGTAGGACTTGGGGTTGGCGTCGCAGTCGTCGGCCCCTGGCACTCTACCTGCAGGCTGAAGCTTGCTGCCTCCAGGCCGTCTATGACAGCATATACAGTACCGGCTGGCAGGCTGGTTGGGGCAAGTGCGCCTCCGGCGTACCAGCAATCGGACGGATTATCACTGCCTAACAACAACAGAGCTAAGGGGCCAGTTGTCTCAAGCGTCATGCTGACAATTGTCGTGGTATCGAGCTGCAGCGCGTACACGGCCTCGGGTCCGCTGTAGCCGCTGCCGCAAGTGCCATACTCTGCGTTGGTTGCACCATAGTCTGCTGTGTTGTCGGCTACCAGGCTGTTACAGGTGAGCGGCAATGGGTCTTGTAGACTGCCGGGGGACGAGATGCTTATCTCAGCACCTGTCGTGCCGCCCAACACAGACGAGCCGCCGAACGAGGTCACGTTCGTGGGGCTACCTGATCTGGACACAAAGCTGATCGGAGTCGTGCCTGCGCCGGTGCTGGCCATCGCTTTGAGGCGAATGCTGGCAAGGACGAAAGTGCTGCTTACCTGTGAGCCAAAAATGCCGGCGGCATAGTCGATCTGGCCCAACATGTTGTTTGCGCTGTTAGTCACGATCACTGGGAGCGCGGAGCCGGCAAGCAGGGCGTTCGTCGGCACTCCGCTGTCGTCCACAACCTGCACTCGGCTGGCGTCGAAATCCAGGTGCACCTCGGCCCCATTAACCAACTGTGTCCCTGCCACAACGCGAATATCCAGGGTGAAGATGTCATTCCGACTTACCACCGGACTCGAAGGCGAGATATCCAGAAGCACGCCATCTGCTGTTGCGGAGACCCCAGACAGCGCGGCGGACAAAAGCCCAAACTGGGCAGAAATCGCTGTGTCATCCGGACTGCTGACACCCGGGTAGTTGGCGCTGCGGGCGACGGCTGGCCTCAACGTGAGGCCGAGTACCAATGCCAGGAGCGCGATTGGAACCATGAATCGACGTACCATGATAGGTCCTTTCCGTCACACGCAAGCAGTAGTGCTGCCACGCAAGCTTCGGCGATGGCTATCGGCCTCGTCGGATACGAGCACACCCGCAAGGCGAGGCAATAGTCAATTCTAGGCTCTACATCCAGGTCGGTCAAATAGCCGTTCCGACTCACAATAGCTGTT
>DIVN01000083.1 GCA_002435875.1 Anaerolineales bacterium UBA6131 | reverse complement strand
GGACGATGGGGAACCGGCGGCGACTATAATGCTACCTGGAGGATCGTCGACAACTTACCGCGCCAGGAGCTGCTGGCCGAGATCGAGGTACGGTAATGATCGAGAAGCGGCTGGTGCAATGGTACGCAGCCGACGCCGGCGTGGACCTGGATATCGCCGAGCGAGAGATTGCTCTTACCTATGTGCTTTGTATTCTATCGGATCAGGGCCTGCTCGATCAGTTGGCTTTCAAAGGGGGTACGGCGCTGCGCAAGATCCACCTGGGTGCCACGGGGCGCTTTAGTCTGGATTTGGACTTTTCCGCCACCGCTGGGGCATCCCCTGACGCAGTGGTGCTCGATCTGGTCGCTGCCCTGCACGAGCGGACCTACTACGGGCTCACCTTCACGATTCCCAGCGCTGACTACTATGCCACCGCCGATTCGTGCGGAGCCGAGGTCACGTATTCTCATGATTGGTTAGCCGCCGGCCGCTTTGGCTTGCAGATCAGCTTTCGGGCCAAGCCCCTGCTGCCTATCCGCTCTATGCCGCTGCGCCACGAGAGGTATTTCGATTGGCTTGGTGTCATCCCGCCGCTTGTACCGTCTCTGGACCTACATGAGATGATCGGCGAAAAGGTACGGGCTGCGGCTCAGCGCAGTCGTGTGCGCGACCTCTATGACTTGTACCAATTGGCCCGCCAACCCTACGATCGACAGCTGGTACGGCGCATTGCCGTTGTCAAGTGCTGGGAGACACGTTATGCCTTTGACCCCGCTGCCTTTCTGGCCGGGCTGCCCCAGGGCAAGTACGATTGGTCCGATCTGGCGCGTTTGGTTCGGCCTGACCGCCTTGCGACTCCGGCTGAGCTCGTGCGAGATGTGCAGCACAGTTACCGGTTCCTGGGCGACCTGACAGCGGAGGAAGCGCAACTCGCCGCAGATCCATACGGTCGCGAGGTCCGATTGCATCAGCAGTTGGTGGCCACGATAGCTTCTTGGGGAGATATCGGAGAACAGGATGACTGATGCACCCTTCGGCCCTATTCCATCATAGGTTCGATGTTCTTCATATTCCAGTTCACTGCGAGTCTCAGCGTTGGGGATGTGTGCCCGTCAAGTCTCAACCCGAGGTCCTGATATGAAGATAAGCAGATCGCTTCTCCATTTCGCCGATTTTGGTGTATAATATCCCTATGGCAAGCAAAGGGTCCATCCACAACGATTGCCCTCTTCCGCCCGGCTCCCGGGTCGCCGGCTACTTCCGCGACTCGGGCGGTGACGAGCAGGAACGCTCCGTCGACCAGCAGCGCCGAGTGGCCGAGGAGTATTGCCAGCAGCACCACCTCGTCTTGGTGCGCGTCTTTGCCGATGTCGCCCGCCCTGGAAGCACCATCGTCGGCCGCGATGGCTTTGATGACCTCATCCACTACTGCCGCCAGCACGCGCCCACCGCCAAACGCCGCACCCCCGATGCCCCTGAGGGCATCCTCCTCTGGGATCTCAAGCGCTTTGCCCGCGACCGTTAGGACAACGCCTTCTTCAAGGCCGATCTCCGGCGCCGGGGCTACACCGTCCTCTTTCTCTCCGACAACATCCCCCAGGGCGGCATCGGCCACATCTACGAGGCCATGCTGGAGTGGAAAGCCGAGCAGGACCTGCAGGATATCTCCAAGGACGTCAAGCGTGACGGTACCCCCCGCATCGTCCAGCGTTGGGTGCCCGACCCCGAGACCTGGGGGCTCTGCCGCCAGGCCTGGGAGATGCGGGTCAACGGCGCCTCCTACCGGCAGATTCATGAGGCGACGCGCCTCATGGGCTCCATCGGCTGCTATACCATGTAGCTGGCTACTTAGCCCATCCATCGCACTATGAGTGATATTCCGAGGCGATCTTGGTTGGGCTCGGCGATGCCAGGGGTAGCGAATCTGCGCGGCCAAGACCGGAACGCAACAGGATGACCATAGTTAGGCGTCTGCAGCCAGCTACCGGCGAGCAGTCCCAGCACAGCAGGTAGCTCAAAGAAGTCATCCATACGCTATGTTGTGGATGGCATGTCCCGCAATCAGACCAACTCAAGTGTCAGTGCAGATGAGTAGCACGGGAATAGGCGTGGTGCAGGCCGCCCAATAGCGGCTTTGTGGTGATGGGGCCTGATGATGGGGAATAGGTCCGGGGGAATTGAGTTGGCAGGCGTTGCCCGATGCCCTGATGGGGTCTGGCGTGGTTGTAGTACTCGACGTACTCGCGGACAACGTGATGCAAATGGTGGGAACGCACAATGAGCATGTGGTCGAGGCATTCCCGTCGCAGGCTACCGATGAAACGTTCGCAGACGGCGCGTGCCTTCGGCACGTGGGCCTTGGGTGCTCGAACCGGAGTCTTGAGCACGTTGATGCCCGTGCTTCTGGCAACGTTGGAGAACCGGGGGCCATACTTGTCATCTCGGTCGCGAATGAGATACTTGGGGCCTGTGCCCCAAGGCGTTGCTTCACGCAGCTGTTGTGCGGTCCAGTCATCGGAAGGGGAACGGGTCACGGCGGTATGGACGATTCGTCGAGTCTGAAGGTGAATGATGACAAAGATGTACAGCGGCCGGAAGAGCAAGTCATGAGCGACGGCGAAATCAGCGGCCCAAACGTCTGCAGCGTGATTCTTCAAGAAAGTGGCCCAGGTCTGGTTCGGCGTACGACGTTTCTTTGGCATATACTTCTGAATCGTTCGCTTGCTGACCCGAACACCTAGTAGTCTCAGCCTATATTTCGCAGTTTGAGAATCGCACTTTAAGAACCGAATAGAGAGCAAAAGTGGCGGAATCGCCCCTTTTGTGGCAAAGTATGGTTAGACAGCTTACTTGCCGGAGCGATTCCAAATGTACTTTGCCACAAAACGCCGACAAACGCAAATTCTGACCTGGCTTGTTTGGGCCATCGCCTGCCTGGTGTTCCTGGCTTTGCCGCAGCAAGCCACACTGGCTGACCGGCCCGCGCTTGATTTCCCAGCGTTGCCAGGGATCGTCACCCACGACCCACAGAATGGGCCTCTGTTTCCCTGGCAGCCCCGGTATCGCTGGCGCACCTGGGCCTGGCGGCGGTACCACGCTTTGCGCCAAGCCCATCGACGCGCTGTGCGGGTCGCGCGTCTGGCCCGGCTGGCGTTGATTGGAGCACTGAGCCTGGCGCAGGTGGTGGACCTGCTGACCCGCGCTCAGTTCCGGCGCCATCTGGGCGCCTTGCCGGTGCTGTATGCCCTGCTGGACATCTTGCAGGTACGGAACATCATCAATCGCCACTGCCCAACGCAAGCCGAGATAGATCACGGCACGGTGGCTTTGGTCCTGNNCTGGGTCTGCCGGCGGAGAAGTTCAACGACGACCGTCTGGCACGGACGTTGCAGGCCATCAGCCCACACTGCCAGGCCATCTGGCAAGACGTTGTGCACCGGGCCCTGACCCAGGCCGATATCGATCTGTCGGTCATCTTCTACGACTTGACCGCCTTTGTGGTCCATGGGTCCTATCCCGACAGCCAACTGCTTGATTTCGGATTTGCCCACAACACGCCGATGGACAAGCGCAAGCTCAAGGAGAGCCTGGCTGTGGCTGCGGATGGCAACATCCCTACCAGCTACGGGCCTTGGTCAGGGCGTACTGCTGACCTGGCGACCGTACAAACCAACATGGAGCGTTTGAGCCGTCTTCTGGAACAGCGCGGCTGGCCCAAGGATGCAGTACTGGTCGTCGGTGACCGGGCCAATCTGAACGACGAACTGGCCCTGGCCTACGACGATCGGGGCTTGCGCTACCTGACCGGGCTGAAGCCACAGAGGAAAGAGCATCGGACCTTGATGATGCAGGTTTCCGACCGGCAACTCTATGCCTGCCCTCTTACCGAGGGACGGGGAGCAAACCGACACTGGGGCGTGCCTTGCCAGGTGACCTTCAAGTACCAGGAACGTCAAGTGACCCATCGCGGCCTGGTAGTGCTCAGCGGCCCGATGCGTCACTCGCTGCGCAAGACCCGCGCCACCCAGTTTCGGGCTTTGTACCAGGCACTGCGTGAGGTAGAAGCCAAGATCGGACAGCCCTACTACCGGACGGTCAAGGCGGTTCAGCAGCGGGCAGAGACACAAGTAAAGCGCTCGCCGGTTGGCAAATACCTGCACGTCCAGGCCTACACCGATGCCGCAGA
>DIVN01000252.1 GCA_002435875.1 Anaerolineales bacterium UBA6131 | reverse complement strand
ACCAGTTGCGCGCCTGCTGCCGCAGCAGGTTCAATAACCTTCGGCACAACCAGCGCACGTCCCACCACATCCGCCATCATTTGCGTCCAGAGCGGAACACCAGCAACCCCGCCTGTAAAGACGACCTCATAGAAGGGTCGCCCGGCCACCCGCTCCAACTGGTCGAGATTGCCGCGAACACCAAAGCAGACGCCTTCCATGATTGCCCGCGCCACATGACCAATCGTGTGGGACATCTTGAAGTTGTGAATCGCATAGGGAGCCTTCTGGCGCCAAGTCTCCTGGGCCCAGTGCGGGCTTGTGGCGACGACCATCAGTCCATCGGCTCCCACGGGCACCGAGGCGGCCAGATCGTTCAGAACTTCGTAGTCGCCCCGCCCCTCGGCGCGAGCTTGCGCCACCTGCACCTGGCCAAACGTGTCTCGGAACCACTTGTAGATCATGCCAGTGTGTCCTGCATTCATCTCCACTGCCCACAGTCCAGGTCGCAGATGAGGGCTGACCCAAGGGTAGCGCAGAGGATCAAACAGGGGGCGATCTGTCGTCATCATGATTGGCGTCGTCGAGCCTCCAACAATTACGGCAGTACCTGGTCCGAAGCCACCGGAACCCAGGGAACCGAACTGACCATCGCCGCCACCCACATAGACGGGCAATCCTGGCTCTAGCCCAACCGCAGCAGCCGTGTCCGCCAGCAGCCCTCCAAGGAATGTGCCCCCTTCAAGAACCGGCGGAAGCATTTCGGCGGAGATCCCTAACGCGGAAAGCAGGTCGAAGGCCCATGTGCGTGACGCGCAATCGCCCATTTGCCCGGCCGTGGTCATGGACGCGGCAGTAGCCCATTTCCCAGTCAATCGGAACAGCACCCAGTCATGAACAAACAGGAAGCGGCGTGCGCGTCGCCAGGCATCTGGCCGCTGCTTTTGAAACCACAGCAGTTTCGGCAGTGTCAACTCCGGCGCATGCCAATGGCCGGTAAGGCGGTACAGTTCGTCAATCGGCATAAGGCGCTCAATCAGAGGGATGTAGTCAGCGCCTCGCCGATCGTAGTTGAGAACGCCCGGCGCGACAGGGCTGTTTGCCTCATCCAAAAGAGCAAATCCCTGACGTAGGCTGGTGGCAGTGATACCTGCATAGTCGGCCGCTGGACGCCGCGCCTGGCTCACCGCCTGCGCAATCGTCTCGACGATGGCCTTCCACCACACCGCTGGCTGCCACTCGGCCAAATCGGGCGCAGGGTGGTCAATCGCGCAATCGCGGGCTGCGACTGCGAGCACACGATTCTGTGCCAGATCGTACACACATGTGCGGCAACTGCCAGTGCCTGCATCGACTGTTATGACAAGTTCACGATTCACGACTCTACACCTACGGAATCAGCAGGGTCTTTATGGATACGACGCCAGGCTGCCCGCGCACGTTGATGGCGCGTTCATATTCGGCCAGCGGAAAGACGTGGGTAATCATAGCGCTGGAATCCACCAAGCCATCAGCCAGGCACTTGATGGACAAGGGATAGGTATTGGGGCTCACATGGCCTCCTACGATTTCCAGTTCCTTGAACTCGCTCACGATGTTGAAGTCCAAAGTCACATCTTTGCCATAGACACCGAAGACAACCAGCCGCCCTGCCTTGCGGAGCGCATCCAGACCCGTGTGCAGGGCGGCCGGATTGCCTGATGCTTCCACATAGATGTCAGCACCCCGACCATGAGTCAAGGTCCGAATCTCCGAAGCCACGTCGTGTCGCACTGGGTTGTAGACATGGTCAGCGCCAAGTCGGCTGCCAATCGCCAGCAGCCCGTCATCCACATCCAGACCTATGAGAAGCCCCAGTGTTTTCAGCCGAGCCACCTGCAGGATTCCCATACCGATGGCCCCTAGACCCGAGACGACTACCACGCTGCCAAATTCGATCCGGGCCAGTTCTACCGCATGGATGGAGCAGGCCAGAGGCTCGATGAGCGCACCCTGCTCAGGCGAGAGTTCGTCTGGAACTCGGTGGACTATGGCCCCAGCAGGGATGCGCATGTATTCCGCCCAGGATCCAACGCAGACGCCCGGGGCATCGCAATGAGTATACAGGCCTCGGTGGCAGAACCAGCATTGGCGACAAGGGACGGTGATCTCTGCAATGGCGCGGTCGCCCAGCGCCAGACCCGTGTAACCAGCAGCTCCCTCCCCCATCTCGACCACGCGGCCCACGTACTCATGTCCGGGCGAATAGGGGTCAGGCAGTTGCCATGGGTGATTCTTGCTGTAGATCTTGCGATCAGCGGCGCAGATGCCGGTTGCTTCAATCTTCAGGATCAACTCACCGGGGCCGGCGACCGGACGCTCCACTGATTCAAACGCAAACTGATCGCCCGCATGGACCACAACGGCCATCATCCGCTCACCCACGTTCTACCTCCGCCTCACCGAATCGGAATCAGAATAGTCCAAGAGAGCCTGCGCAGTGTCTGCATCGGTGATCAGCACATTCACATATCGCCCCCGAAGAGCGCCGAGGATGCTACACACTTTTGTCGGACCTCCCGCCACACAGACGACTATGGGAATTCGGGCAAGCTGGCTTGGGCTTAGTCCTACGAATCGATCATCGGTCGGACACGGAACAAGCCTGCCATCGATGTCAAAGAAGCGACCCAGAACGTCCCCTACTGCGCCTTTCGCCGCAAGAGCATCGACGCCCGACTCATCTACATAACCCGCCTGGAACAGAAAACTGTCCAAATCAACAGTGCCAACGCTGACCAGTGCAATATCGCTCGCGGCTGCTCGATTCAGCACGGACGATATCTGACTGTCGCCGAGGATTGCCTGCCTTGCTGCCGGCGTTTCAACGATCATCGGAGCATAAAGGTGTTCAACCTCCCCACCACAGCGGTCAGCCAGTTGCGAACTCACCTTGTAACTATCAAAACCAAGCCCTCGGCCAATACCTCCTACCATCTCGACGAAGTGACAGATGCCGTTGATAGGCCTGAGGTGCTTGGGTATCTCAGATAGAGTGCGCCCCATGCCAAGACCCACCACACTATCGGTGTGGAGAGCGCTGCTCAGGTAAAAGGCCGCCGCCTCTCCCAGTGCGGGGCGAAGGTTCTCGATCGGGGATGGAGTGCCGATTACATGCGCATCTCTAAGCCCAAACTGCTGACGCAGTGAACGCTCCAGGGGCAGATACGAAGCCCGCAGACCAGAGATACGGAACTCCACCAACCCCCGCTCGCGGGCCTCTTTCAGAAGACGCACGACCTTCACGCGCGACACGCCAAAACGCGCGGCAATTTCCTTTTGGGTGAGCTCTTCGACGTAGTAGAACCACGCGATTCGCGATAGCAGATACTCGTCAGATGCCATGCCCCATGCCTCGGTGTCTCTGTCCAGTTGGCTCTACTCGCATCCAGACTTCGTATAGGATCTCGTAGAATCGATTCAGATCGCGTATACGGCTGGGCATATTGATCTGCGCCCCGTCTCCTTCCTGACCAAGAACGATCGTACCCGTCTCCAGATCCGAGACGGTGGACCGCACCCAGACCCGATTCTCGTCAAACAACTCTGGATAGGACAAATAGACGGCGGGGAGCAGGTCCCACAGGTAGTCGCCAGGCAGAGAGGGCCCCACCTGGCACCTCAGCAACCATCTGTGAAGTGAGTCGTAGATCTCGGTGTTGCGCCAGGCAGTCATACGTTCTAGATCGGGCAAGCCAAACGGCGCTTGCTGACACACATGCGCATTCATGAGCGTCACGGGACATGGCGCATGAAGCGCGGTGTATGCACCCTCCGGGTCCAAAGACAGGTTCAACTCCGGAACCTTCGCCCAGTAGGCCCCCTCAAGTCGTCGGAAATATCCGCCCATGACAGCGATCTGCTTCAGGTTGCGGAGGAAGTTGGGGTCAACCTCTACTGCTGCACGCAGGTTGCCAAGCGGACCGAGAGCCAAAACGCTGATCTCCCCCGGATGCTGAGCGGCCATCTCTGCAAGATAGTGAGCAGCCTCTGTGGGTGCTTGTCCGCGCTGGCCTTCGCCCTGAAAAAGCGGGACATCCTCCCTGCCAAGTTCGCGCAGCAGCCATTCGGTTGCCCCGTGAACTTCGCTGATGCTCCCGTTTCCAAAAGTGGTGGTGACGCCCAGCAGTTCAATGTCAGTGCGGCCGAACAGATACAGCAGCGTTTGGCCATCGTCTATGGGCTTGTCAGGTACGCCCAGGGTGTTGTCACAGTCGCAGATAACTCGTTCTGTCACGCCCATGTCTCCCTTCGGCGCATTTGCTTGCGATCAGTCGATTGGCACTTTTCCCCATGCGGAAAACAGGACTTCGCGGAAGCGAGCCACGTCCAGGATCCGCTCAGGCATGTGGATTGCCGCACCCTCGCCGGGGGCGCCCAGGATAATCGAACCTGTCTCCAGATCTGTCTCTGTCGAGCGCACCCACACCCGTGT
>DIVN01000067.1 GCA_002435875.1 Anaerolineales bacterium UBA6131 | reverse complement strand
CCACGCCCCATGGCGGAGGCGGCCCCGGGGCCGGGGCGGTGGGCGCCTCCGCGGCACTGGCTCCGTTCCTTCCCGGCCCTATCGTCGCCCTGTGCCACTGCTCGGAGGATGATTGCGAGCATGGGTGTGGTTGCCATGAGGAGGGGGACGAAAGTGCGGTCTGCCTCCACCCGCTCATGCCCGAAAAGAGTATCGGCCGCGTCAAGTCCTTCTATGGCAACTTTGGCATCCTGGTGAGGGCCTACACTTACATCCGTATGTTGGGCGCCGCAGGGTTGCGCCAGGCCAGTGAGACAGCAGTGCTGAATGCCAACTATCTCAAGAGCCAGGTCAAGGATGTCTATCCCGTGTCCCACGACCGCACCCACATGCATGAGTTTGTGCTCAAGGGTGTTGTCCCTGAAGCGCCCGAGGTGCATGCTCTGGATATCGCCAAGCGGCTCATCGATTACGGGTTTCACCCACCAACCAACTATTTTCCACTCATCGTGCCCGAAGCGCTGATGATCGAGCCCACCGAGACGGAGAGCAAGCAGACCCTGGACGCCTTTGCCGATGCCTTGATCCAGATCGCCGAGGAAGCAAAGAGCAATCCACAACTGCTGCATGAGGCCCCTCATGCCACGCCCGTGTCACGCCTGGATGAGGTGCGTGCTGCACGACAGCCTGTCCTGCAATGCCTGAAGGGGTAGAGAACATCCACGGGTAACACGAGAGCCTCCAGGGGATGAGCATCCCCTGGAGGCTTTTTCCAGGGCCAAAGCATCTCGCTAGGTCTTGCACATCAGAACGACGAATGGCTGTGTCACTGAGAAAAGGTAATGGCTGATACCGCAATACCCAGTGTCCGCTTGTCGGTGGATTGACCGTCGTGGGCGGGGGAGACCTGAACCAACGGCCGCAACCCGAGCCTGGCTACTCCATCTTCTGGGATGCAGTAAGCGGGGAGTATTGCCGAGATGTCGGACCAGTCCTGTGGAACCGGGGCACGAGCGAATAGCTGATCATTGCACAGCAATTCGACCATCTGCCCTGGCGCAAAGGATAAGGCGCGTATTGTGAAGGCTCCAATGTTCTGCGGCACGAAGACACGCAGGGTGGCGAGATCGTTAGGCCCGGTCCATCTGGCTGGCACCCCTGCAATGTCTTCGCGACGATACCATCCGTCGAGTACATACTTGCCATCCTGTGGGGTTCCGATCCAGATGGTGCCGGCTTCGGGCAAGGCATAGTCCCGCGGCCCGAGCTGGTCTGCTCGGCCAAAGATGTTGACCTCGACTCGGGCATGTTTGGCGTGGATCTGCGGGTCGCGAGCAAACAGGCGCGTCTCAATCTCTACATACATCTGGTTTGGCCTCAGGCCCTCCGGATCGACGATAGCGATGTAGGAGGGCTGTCGGCTGGCGAGTTCTTGCTCAATTGCCTCTTCACCATAGTAGTCCAAGAAGCGCACATCCCATCCAGGCAGATGATAGCTCAAAGCGTTGTAGGATTGCCTTGCAACAATCAGAGTCTGGTCCTGCCGTAGACGCTTAGGCAGATAGTCGGCCAGTTGCTCAGGGGGCGATAGCTGTGTGTGCAGCCCATGGGCCAGTGGTGCAGTCCCCGAGCCGACCAGGACCAAGAACAGTAGTATGGCAACTAGGCGCGCGGGCCTGAAGGGCAGGGCTACGAGCCCTACAGCGATAAGAATCGCGACGGGGAACAACATGGCGAGCAGATAGCGAGTAAGAGACGGTTCAAGAAATAGGACGTGCAACGCCGCCTGGGGCGCGAGCCAGGCAATGCATAGCCAGTAACCGAGCTGGCGGCGCCCCTTGACGCTGGCTATCGCCAGAAGCAACAGCGTGCCCACGAAAAGCGGGATCCGGAGTGAGTTGCTTATGGGTCCAAAGATGGCCTGGGAATCCCAATGCCACAGAGTTTGCCATCGTGCCGCGAGGCTGCGGGTGGTCACTGCCGTTGCGAATAGAGATTCTTGCGAAGTGACAAAGCTGGTCGCACCAGAGAGATAACGTTGCAGGGCTGCAGCACTCCAGCCAAAGGCTGCCAGCAAAGGTACAAGCCAGGTGAGGGCCGTGCCGATCGCTGCCGCGATAGCAGCCAGCCAGTCCACGGTTCTGGGACGGAGTTTTCCTGCTACAGTCAAGAACGCCAGCGTCAGACCCAAGATTGCCTGTGGTCGAAAACCAGCTGCGATGCCCAGACACGCAGAGACAAGCCAAAGTGGCGCACTGTGCCTGACAGCCATCGCCAGGCACCACATACACAGTGTCTGAATGCACAGGGCTGGCGCATCCGATAGGGCCTTGTTGGCATTCAGCCACATCACGGGCGTGCAGATCACCAGAGCCACAGAGTAGCGAGCAACTTCTGGGCTGAAAAGAAGGCTAGCTGTAGCGAACAGTAGCCCGCAGGCTACGGCTGCGCACCCTGTGCTCAGAGCGACTAGGGCGACCTGTGGGTCACCAGTCAGGGATAGCGCCAAGCGCCCCATGCCGATATAGAGCACGTACCCCGGGGGATGGGGCATGCCCGCGGCAGGGTCGAATTCAATCAGGGCGCGGGCAAAGTTGNNAAGGGGAGATACAGGGCAAGGGCCAACAAGCTGACCAAGAGCATGGCTTGCCATGCTCTTGGTCGTGTTGCTGGCTGGAAGCGCGCTAGCGCTGTTTTCAGGACAGCTCTTCCTTCCGGCTCCATTCGGCCTTTTCGGTCTTGCTTGGAAGTCGTGTGAGCACCGTTGCTGCTACCGGTAGCGGCATCTTGTCCCCAGCAGCCAGATCCTTCAATGCTTTGAGTGCACTCTCGTCGCCGTGCGCGGACGGGAATACACTGATCTCTGTACCCGGCTCGTTGTACCTTCTCTCGACATAGGCCAGGCCGATCTGGCGATTACCGACCAGAGTGCAGCTCGTAACTCGGCCGATGAATTGTCCTCGCTTGTTGACAACTGCGTCCCCGCCGCGCAAAGCGCGGACTCCCACCTCGCCGACGCGGAAACGCAGAACCTCCGTCTTCTTGGTAGACTCAATCTCCACGCAGCGCTGACGGCCAACAAAGAACGGCTTGTGCAATTTCACGTAAGCGGCGAAGCCTGCTTCTGAGGGAGCAATGTCGTGATCCCCAGCCAGCTCGTGGCCGTACAGTGGTAGTCCTGCTTCGATGCGGGTCGAGTCACGCGCCCCGAGACCGCAGGGTTGCAGGCCAAAGGAGGCACCCTTGTCCAGCAGCAAGTTCCAGAGATCCACCGCACGTTCGGGGTGGACCAGCAACTCAAAGCCCACCTCTTCACCGGTGTACCCGGTGCGCAAGGCAAGCAGGTCGAATCCTGCAAGGTTTACCCTTGCGTGGTCTGTGCGGCGAATACCCGCCAGTTTTCGCTGGGTCTGTGGGTCGCTGGTGAGGCTCTGCACGATAGCCAACGAATTGGGACCCTGCAGCGCCAAGTCCACGCGCTGATCCGCTCCGCTGCTGGGATCGCGCAAGTCCCGAATAGCGACCTCTCCTTCAATTTCTGCGCCAGGGTTGTGGCGATCAATGACAAACTGGCGCGAGTTGACCGCGCGTAACCAGGCCAGATCCTTATCCACGTTGGCCGCATTGACAACCAGCAGGTAGTGATCCCAGGCCTGACGGTACATGATAAAGTCGTCCATCACATTCCCATCTGGGTCGAGCAGGAAAGCATAAGCCGATTGGCCCGGATCAATCCAGCGAGCATAGTTGGTTGCGACGACGTCGAGGAAACTTGCGGCATGTTCGCCCTGGATATCCAGGACGCCCATGTGCGACACGTCAAACAATCCGGCGGTGTGGCGCACAGCCTGGTGTTCGTCGCTTACGCTGGTATACCAGACCGGCATTTCCCAGCCAGCGAACGGGATGATCTTGGTGGTGCGTTTGCGGTGCTCTTCGTAGAGCACAGTGCGGTTTAACTCGGTGCTGCCGCCAGACCAGGCGAACTCCTGTTTCGCCGCTGCTGGGCGGTGCTTCGCGAGCGTTTGCTGACCAACAAAGTAGGGTTTGGTGAGCGAGAACCACGCTTTGTGTCCTGCATAGAGCTCATCTGCGCCCGGCCATTCCATGTCATATTCCGGCAACTCTGCCCTGGCGCGCAATGACTGTTGCAGCGATTGGTCACGAGGGGTGGCTCCGGCATCGGTCATCTCGCGCCATAGCTGGGCAGCTTGAGATGGATGCACCAACAGCTCTATGCGTGCATCACCGACGCCGTACCCCAGACGGATCGCGGTGACCGAGATGCCCCCTAGGTTTCCGATCCAGACCGTACCTTCACTTGCGAGCNNCGAGCCGTTCCAGAATCCGTGATCCATCTGGCCCCACCACGGTCAGGCACACTCTACTGTCTGCCGGGTCGGGCTGCTCATCCTGGGATAGGTCTTCGATGGTGGCAGGGCCCTCAACCTTGCGCAGGAGATCCTCATGGTCAAACACGATGTAGCCATCGGACAGTGCTCTCAGCCAGGACTTGACGCGCGTCGCGTTGACTGCATTGGCAAGCAAGACATAGCTTTCTCTACACCTAGCATCGCCCTCGAGGCGAGCGACCAGGATATCATCGAGGAGCTTGCCATTGTCGTCCAGCAGAAATGTACGCAGGGCGTGATTGGGGGCAAGGGCAGCCACATTCCCCGTGCAGGCTTGTTGCAGGAAGGGCTTGGCTCTCCACCCACAGATGCGCAGTACGGTCATGTCGGTGGAATCGAGCAACAGAGCCCTGCCGGTGGCGGCGACCTTGGCGTCGACTACCGGTAGACCCAAGGGCCTGCTTACTGTGGGCGGATCAGATACCACCATCTTGTGTGGGTATTCGAGATTCTTGCGCTGCCTGTCATGGCGAATGCGCTGGATTAGTGCGTCCACATCTCGACGAGCGCCCTCAAGTACCGGGAGGCTGATCTTGCCTCGAGGGAGCTCTCCTGCAAGGCCAACGTACTTGAAGGGCCGAACTGCCGTGAGGACACGATCGATAATGCCGGCCAGCTCGTCCAGATGCTCAACATTCATTCCCCGCTGCGTGATCCATGGTGTGCCCATGCGGATGCCACTGCCCAGTGCAGTCAGCTCATCCCCTGGGATGGTGTTCTTGTTCACCACAATGCCGCAGAGGTCGAGCATCCGTGCTGCAACTTCGCCCCGCAGGGGGGCGCCTGTTGGGGTCTTGATACTGCGGAGATCTACCAGCAGCATGTGGGTGTTCGTGCCACCGTAAGCGAGCTTGAGGCCGCGCTTGGTCAGAGAGGTCGCCAGTGCCTGTGCGTTCTCGACAATGGCGTACTGTAGACGCTTGAACTGGGGCGTCTGCGCAATCTTGAAAGCTACAGCCATCGCGGCGAATTTGTTGACATGCGGCCCCCCCTGTTCACCAGGGAATATGGCCGCGTCGATCTGCTGTGCCTTCTCTTCGTCAGTGGTGATAATCACCGCACCACGTGGACCGCAGATGGTCTTGTGGGTGGTGCATGTGATCACATCTGCGTAACCGACGGGATTGGGATAGGCACCAGCGATGGCCATCCCGGCGGTGTGAGAGATATCCGCTAGAAGGAGCGCCCCAACCTCGTCAGCAATAGCCCGAAATCGTGCCCAGTCGGGAGCCCAAGGATACGACGTGTAGCCAGCGACGATAATCCTTGGTCGATGCTCCCGCGCCAGCGACGCAATTTCGTCATAGTCGAGCTTTTCGGTGCTGCGATTCACATTGTAGGACACCACCTTGTAGAGGCGGCCTGAGAGATTGAATTCGCTGCCATGTGTCAGGTGACCGCCCTGGAACAGGTTTAGCCCCATGAGGGTGTCTCCAGGCTTGAGAAAGCTTTGGTAGACGCCAAGATTGGCCGCTGCCCCCGAAAGTGGCTGCACATTCACGAATATCTGGTCAGCGGCGATGCTCTCGGTCGCGAAGCACTGCGCACAGCGACGCTGCGCCAGAGTCTCGATGGCGTCGGCGTACTCCACACCCTTGTAGAATCGGCGGTCAGCATAACGTCGGTAGTAGGCTAGCTGGTGAACGTGCTCCAGGACCAGCTTCTCGTCATCGCGTGTCATGCGCAGTGAGGGGTAACCCTCGGCGTAGATATTGTTAAAGACAGAGCCGAGCGCTTGGCGTACAGCTCGCGGGGCGATGCTTTCGGACGGGATCAGGATGAGCTTGCGGGTCTGGCGCTCCTCCTCGAACCCGATCATCACGTTGGTGTCGGGATCTGCCTCCTGGATATCTAAATCGATAAAGTCCGCATAGTGCTGACCATCCATCTGCTAACTCCTCTGTCACGGTTTTCGGTTGGGCATGTCAGTGGCCCCCTGTGTGATCTCGGGGCCCCATTATTGTTCTAGAGTCGACCCCAGGTGGCGTGGTCCACATGGCGTGGAAGGTCGCGGTTGGAGCGCGCCCAGGCAGCTTCGACCAAAGCGTACAGACCTCCAGAGACCAGCGAGTGTCCCCCCAATACCACGGGGACATGCGCCGCGACGGCTGCCTGGGTAAACTCGCGGAGAATCGGATCCTTGATCTGCTCCGGCCGTCGCAAGTCCGAATTGTAGCGATCGCTCTCCGGGGGCCAGGTGCCCAGATGGGCAAAGATCACTCGACTGTCCAGGAAAACGGCGCGCCCCAGTTCGGATAGCGTTTCAAAGAAAAGATGTGGGCCAACTTGCTGGTAGTAATGTCCGAGCAAAGAGCGCGCTTCACCGCGTGCTAGCCTTCCACTGGCACGCATGCCCCGCTCTTCAGCGAAGATGCGCACTCGGCAGGCAGTCTCCTGCTCGAGATATGCCCACACGGCTGACGAAACGCGGCCCGCCACAAGCACTTCGGCGTCGCGATCGACCAGCCATTGCAGGGCCTTTGCGACGTGCCCTGTATCCAGGGCAAGGGTGTCCAGGAATGCCCTTGTATGCTCTCCAACTGCGGGATGAGGCGCAAGAGCCATGAGATCTGTAGGTGTGTCGACATCGAGCTGCGTGCTTGCGTCGCGCTGCAGGGACTCATTGGGCAGCGCGGCCTTGTCGGCAAGGGTCCATCCCAGATCATTGTCGATCTCGGGGAGACCTATTTTCTCCACCACAGAGGCAGGCGAGAAGGCAGCAAAGTCCGTCGAATAAAAGTTGTTGGTGATCAGGACCGGGCTGGTGGATCTCAACCGATCAGCGATCCTGGCCATACCTTCTGATGTGAGAAGAGCGCCACTGCCTCCCCCCATGTAGAACAATGCTTGTACCCGGTGTTTGATCACCAGCTCGCGCAATCGTTGTCCAAAGTGGAAGGGCCGATTGGGAACGTCAAGCTCTACTGCAACACCCAACGGTTCAGCCCAGCGAGCCAACGAGAGCGAGTTGGTGCTCAGCACGATCCGAGAGATGTTGGAGGTATGTAGGGCTCTCTCAACGATGTCTTGGGTGATGGCCTGCCGCGCGCCAGCCATCATCGCTTGCACGTCACTAGAGCCGTGGATGCCGGTCATTACCAGCAATGTGACTTCTGACACCCGTGTCTCTCCATTGTCCATTATAGCCACTGCCTAAGGCTCCTGTCAAAGAGTCAGACAGCCCTATGCGGAATACCTGCCAATCGACGCGCAGTTGGAAAAAGCCCTGGCTCAGGGGTATAATCTGCCGCATGGAGGGGGGCAGCTTGGCGGAGGTGCAATGCGAGTAGACGGGCGAGCAAACAACCAGTTGCGTGAGGTCTCTTTCCAGTTGCCCTATCTGGATCATAACCCTGCGTCAGTGCTAATTGCGATGGGAAAGACCCGCGTACTTTGCGTGGCCTCAGTGGCTGAGGAGGTGCCTCCTTGGTTGCGCGGCCAGGCACAAGGTTGGGTGACCGCCGAGTATGCGTTGCTGCCGGCATCAACTCATAGCCGTACTGCGAGGGAAGGGCGTGCCGGCGTCAGCGCGCGCACCCACGAAATTCAACGCCTGATTGGTCGCTCGCTGCGCATGTCGGTTGACATCCGCAAGCTGGGAGAACGAACCATTACCGTGGATTGCGATGTCGTCCAGGCCGACGGCGGCACAAGGACAGCGGCGGTGACAGGTGGTTACGTGGCCCTGGCACTGGCGGTGCAGCGGTTGGTCGAGGCTGGCTCAGTGCATCGCAACGTCTGGAGAGCTCCAGTAGCTGCCGTGTCGGCGGGCGTTGTGCAAAGCGAGGTTCTTCTAGACTTGTGTTATGCTGAGGATTCGCAAGCGGAAGTAGACTTCAATCTGGTTATGGATGCCCGTGGACGCTATGTTGAACTGCAGAGTACAGCAGAAGGCCAACCATTCGAGTATGCGACCATGGATCGTATGCTCAAGCTGGCAGAAGAGGGCATTCGGCAATTGCTGATGGCGCAGAAACAAGTGTTGGCGCGGGTAGCTGGTACGAAGTAGCTTTGCACAAGCTCGTACCCAGAGTGATGGCTTGTGAGATGGAGTGCGGAGACGCGAAATGAATCGGAATGATGGATGGAAACTTCTGACCGAGTATACAAAGAGCGACAGCCTGATCAAGCACGCCCTGGCAGTTGAGGCTGCTATGCGTGCTTATGCTCGAAAGTATGGCGAAGATGAGGAGACATGGGGGCTTGTCGGCCTGCTGCATGATTTCGATTATGAGCGGTATCCCACCATGCCTCCGCACGCACTGCAGGGAGCCAAGATCTTGCGAGAGAGTGGCTGGCCCGAGGCGATTGCGCATGCCGTGGAGTCACATGCGGACTATGCCGGCATGGTGCGGGTGAGCCTTATGGAAAAGGCTCTCTATGCAGTGGATGAGTTGACTGGCTTGATCACTGCAGCGGCCTTAGTTCGGCCGACGAAAGACATCCGAGATATCACTGAGATCAAGTCGATCAAGAGCAAGTTCAAGGACAAGGCATTTGCTGCGGGGGTGAACCGGCAGGACGTCATGCGGGGCGCAGAGGAGCTGGGCGTTGATCTTTGGCAAGAACACGTGCCGCTCGTCCTGGAGGCGATGAAGCGCATCGCTGGGGAACTGGGGCTTGCAGGATCATCCAGCCACTAAAGCAGCCTGGCCCCACCTCCGTACTCTCCTTTCGCTTGGCTTTGCCGCACTCTGCGTCCTCACGGCACTCTGGGTAGCCTGGCCGATACGATTCGATGCTGCCCTGGTGCCTCTCATTACGCCAACCGTGACTCCATCCAGAACGCAGCACCAGATCACCATGCAAGCTACCCCCACGGCATTCGTCCCGACGGCGACCATTCGGCCTCTGATTCATGTCGTGGTTCCGGGAGAAGTACTGGGCCTCATCGCTGCCGAGTATGGGACCACGGTCGACGCGTTGATTGAGGCGAACAACCTTGACAAAGATGGTTTGATCGGTATCGGGCAAGAGCTCCTCATTGTAGGAGCACAACGCACGCCCGTCTCCTCCGCCGCTGAATCTCCGACGCCAACTGGCACGCCGACCTCCTCCTTTCGTCATGCGGTGCCGATACAGATCCGACCGGCGACAGATGAAGTAGTCGGCTCGGACGGCGAAGGGATTGCGCTTCAGTGGACCTCTGTGGCCGTTCTGGCAGCAAACGAATGGTACCAGATTCGCGTCTGGTCAGACTCTGGGGAGATGCTGCGTCGGGAGTGGACCAAGGGATCTAGCTGGATCTGGGAAGGACCTCTGGCTGCTGATCGGACAGGATCGCGGCTTTGTTGGGATGTCACCGTGGTGCGTAGAGAAGATGACGGGGTGATCGCACTGAGCCCGCGCAGCACTACTCGTTGTTTCCGTATACGCTGAACATACACGCTCGGGCGGACCTCGGCTTGGCCCGGCTGTGGTGGTATGGGCAAGCGCCGGGGGCTTCATCTAGTGCTGGATGAAGCCCCCGGTTTTACTGCCTGACTATTGTAGCCGCGCTCACTTGGGTTCGAGCGTTGGATCTTGCAGAGTATCTATGAGGTATTCCGCGAGTTCGGTGCCAGTGGCCGCCTCGCGGCGTCCAGTAACCTTCACCTTGGCCTCAAATTGCAGGCACACATCGAGTGCCATATCCAGCTTGCGCGCATGATCGACGTACCCAACATGGTTGAGCAGCATGGCTGCGGCCTTGATAATGCTAGAAGGGTCAGCGTATTCAGCCCGCCCCTCGTCCACCATGCGCGGGGCGGTACCGTGGATGGCCTCAAACATGGCGTAACGCTTGCCGATGTTGGCGCTGCCTGCAGTTCCTACCCCGCCTTGGATCTGCGCGGCTTCGTCGGTGATGATGTCTCCGTAGAGGTTGGGCAAGACGATCACCCGGAACTCGGAACGGCGGCTCTCGTCCAGAAGCTTGGCGGTCATGATGTCGATGAACCAATCATCCCAGGCGATGCCCGGGAAGTCCTTTGCGACTTCGGAGGCCACGTTGAGAAACTTGCCATCCGTCGCTTTGACCACATTGGCCTTGGTCACCACAGTCACTTTGTTGATATGGTTCTTCTTGGCATAGTCAAACGCCAGTCGAATGATACGGTCCGAGCCCTGGGTGGTGATCACCTTAAAGTCGATGGCCAGGTCCTCCGTGACATTGATGCCTTTGCTGCCGAGCACGTAGACATCCTCTGTGTTTTCGCGGAAGAACATCCAGTCGATGTTCTGATCAGGGACACGCACAGGGCGGACATTGGCAAACAGATCCAACTCGCGGCGCATGGCGACATTCGCACTCTCGATGTTTGGCCATGGATCGCCCTTCTTCGGCGTGGTTGTAGGACCCTTGAGGATGACATGGCACGCCTTGAGTTGTGCTAATACATCGTCGGGGATCGCCTTCATGGTCTTGGCACGGTTGTCTATGGTTAGCCCTTCGATGGCGCGAATCTGCACCTGGCCACTCTTGATCTCATTGGCGAGAAGATACTCAAGGATATGCTGGGCATGGCGCGAAATGAACGGGCCGATGCCATCTCCTCCGGCGATGCCAATCACGATGGGTCTGACCTGCGAGTAGTCTAGCCAGTCCTCGGCCTTTTTCATGCGCTCAACACGGTCGAGTTGTTCGACGACGATCTGGCCAAAGTGCTCTTTGGCTTTCTGAACGAGTTCTTCCCTGGTTGCCACGTTTACCTCACCTCCTCTGGTTTGTCGGGCATCATGTACAGAATATCGTCCCACGGCTGCCTGTACAACCTGGTGTTCAGCCGCTTCTGGTCGATGATGTGCCCCATTATGCCGATGCTTCTACCCAACACAAAGAGAGCGTTGAGGCTCTCCAGCTTCAGAAACTCCTGAACCTGATCGGGCGAAAAACCTATACTGCGCAGCAGATCGGCGCACAGGATGCCAATGCACCCGTCCACATTCAGAATGAGGTTGTCGCGCTTGGCTGTGGTGAGCTTCTCTACCTGCACGGCATAATCCAGGTATGGGGTCATAGGAAAGTGCTTTCGCGCATAGTCCTTCAGCAGCTCGACGCGTTTGTCGGGGTTGTTGATGGACTTGATACGATGGCCGATGCCGGGGATATTGATACCCTTGGTTTTCATCTCCTTGAGCATCGTCTCGGGGATCTTCCCTGCATCATGGTAGGCCGAAAAGGCCTCGGCTGCATCGTTGACAGCACCACCAAAACGCGGGCCAATGGTAAGCAGCCCGCTTGTAAGTGCGGAGACCAGATCCTTGCCCGCTCGGGTGGCGACAATGGCATTGTGCGCCCCAGATACCGCTGGACCATGGTCCGCGGTGATGAGTATGACCATTTGCAGGAAACTCGCTGCCCAGGCAGGCAGCTTCTTCTTGAACCAGAGCAAACCCAGGACATCCCCCAGCCCATAGCCTTGCTCGACTACCTGGCTGATAGAGATGCCGCAGTATTGGGGCTCTTCTCCACGGTCATCCGATATTGTCGTGATAAAGTCGGCTGGCC
>DIVN01000190.1:7471-19078 GCA_002435875.1 Anaerolineales bacterium UBA6131 | reverse complement strand
ACAATGCTGTAACCGGCAGGCTTGTCAGGAACGAACGGATACACATGCGAAACCTCCGCTGGTTGCGGGTCTGGCGTAGTATGTGTCACGGGCATGTTGACGCCCCTTGGCGTGAGGTTGGGTCGCGCCGCACGCCGGTTGTGCTACAATGTGTCGGATATTTCTACAGACCCAAGTCAGAAGGGTGGAGAGTCACGAGGAGCATCCCCTTCTACTTCTTGTTTGTGCCGCCCGATACCGCCAATCCGAGCGACTACGTTGAGACCCTCTTTCGCCTTCTGGAAGCATAGATCATGCTGCTGGCTGAGTTGCCGATACCACTCGTGCAGGATCAGGAACTTGGGTGACGGGTCCAGAGACTGGTGCCATATCGAAAGCGCGGTTCCCAATATAGTTTTCCCTGTGCTGCTTGCGAATTCTGATATTGTGGGGCGGGGAACTCTGCCCGGGGCGGCCATGAGCAGAGATGTCTGCGATCTGATGGATCCACCCTCAGCACCGCAACGTATCCTCGGGGCGATCAAATGGGGCCGCAACCGTATTCATACATGGGATTCCTTGACCTCCACCAGCGCCAGGCGTATGGCGTTCCAACCTGCTGCTTTCTGGGCATGGTGATGCTGGAAATAGTATGGATGAGTAGGCTCTTTGTTCGGCGGTGGATTGGGGCCCAATGGCCCCAACCGACATGCCCCTCTGGGTCAGCTCCGCGCTGCGAGTGGCTCTCTATGACTGGCTATCAGCCTTCGCATGCGAGCGCTTCTTCGCGCTGAGTGCTGGCATCCGAGCGTAGCAGCACACACCGACCATCACCGACGCGCTGTCGAGTAGCACATCCCACGCACTGCCATGCCGGCCTAGGACAAAAGTCTGATGCCACTCGTCGCTGGCGGCATACAGCGCGCCGAGCGTTATTGCCAAGGCCACAGCACGCCAGCCGCGCACGCCAATCGCACGTGCCAGCAACGCGCCGAGGATTCCATACTCAAGCGCATGCGCCAGTTTTCGGATGAGCAACTCAAGCCAGAGTTGCTCCATATGGGGCAGGTCTGGTCGAGATGAGAAGAGGTAGATGATCGCCATCCACGATACCAATGGCCCCCAGCGTAGTGCGTTTCGGACCCATGGACTCACTTGCTTTTGCCCCCTGGCCATAGACACTTGAGCGCAGCAGTTTCTTCGGTGCTGTGCGTGCTCTGCGCCCATGGGCTGCGCCGCGTCTGGTCTCTGTCACAATCACAGGAGTTCGCCTCTCCGGGCTGAGAGATCAGGCAGCTCGGTGAGACGGGCAGCCGCAGCGAGTCTGCCGGCGACCAGACCAGACATAGCCACCATGGGCAGGCTACACGCCTTGTCCAGTCTCAGGTGATCCACATCTTCAAATGAGCGGTGGGCCCAATGACGCGGTGGGCGGCCCGCCAAGGCGCACTATAGCACAGAATTCGCGAATCTGCCCAGTTTCTGCTTCGGTGCACAGATCACAACTGCCAGAGGCTCAATCGTATGGTTCCCACTGCGCTTCGCTCCTCGATGCCGCGCGAGGCCTGTGTATGCTGCGCGCGATGTTGTCCGGTATCGGTGCGGCGCCCAATCTGATCTGAGGTTCTCCTCTCAAGGTGCTGTGGAACTGTTTCACAGCCCGTGCGGCAACGCCTTCTGAGCACGGTGCCTGGCATCTCGATGACACCCATCGAGAGGCAGCCTCTGTGTTCGCTACAGTCACCCAGCATGGAGTGCTCAGCGGACTCCAGCACCCATCCCGGCTCAGCACGGCCAGGTGTGGCGACCCGCATCCATCCGGAGACCATTCGTTGAGTCTGGGTAGCGCAGCGATCGTCCCGTTAGGTGAGGCGTCCTCCATGAGCGTGAAGCGCGGTCTCTTTGCACTTCGCATGAATAGAGAGTATACTCTGTGCTGTGGAGTGAACTGGCAGGTGATCGGGCGGCGGGTCAGAGGGTGTCCGCCGGCAGCATCAGTGCCTGGTGCGCCGGCTGAAAACGCTGTTTTGCCACGGCGAGGGGATGCCTCCATTGGGATATAGAGCTCCGAGCAAATTTGGATCCGCCTCCCCCCGCGGTCTCTGTCCAGCGGCGACTGTCGGTGTACAGCGCGTATGCAGAGGGAACTCTTGTGTGCGCTCAGCAGACCCTTTGCACAGGCGATCACTTCTGCGAGCAGGCACCGTGCGGGGATCCAGTGCGCCGGCAGCTGCGCCAACTGCCAGATGAACGACCGCATAGTACAAGCCAAGGGCCACATGGTTGACAAGCATATGCCGAGGTTCGTAGGGTCCCGACGCGATACTCCCCGGAGTCGTTGTCACTGCAGCAGGGTGCATCCATGACGCCCAGGAGCGACAGTAACCTGCGGCTGTTGAGGAGTTCTGCTGTCGTGCTCCTGGTGACGGCGGCTGGCTTCGTTGCCGATGTGGCGAAGGATATGGTGATTGCTGGATCGTTTGGTGCTACAGCGCTTGCGGATGCATTCTTCTTGAGCTACACGATCCCTTTTGCGATCATCGCCTCCCTTCTCTCTGCAGGCCGTTCGGTATTTGTGCCCATCTTCACGGGTCTATTACTTCAGGGTGGGCGCGGTGCCGTCTGGAGTCTAGCACGATCTCTGATACTGCTGGGTACTGCGGCCCTTCTGTTGGTATCACTTTTGGGTGTCGCAGTATCGCCGTGGTTGGTTCGCCTGATCGGAGTAGGCCTGTCGTCCAAAGCGGAGGCCATCGCATCCCAGATGAGCCAGGTCATGTTTCGGGCACTGGTACCCGCTGCAACTGTCGCAGTGCTAGGATCCGTACTACTGAGTCTGAGGCGGTTTGCGGTGTCTTCCGCGCTCAACCTCGTTCGTGCCTCGGGCATGCTGGTGCTTCTCGCGCTCTTGAGCCGCAGATTAGGAATCCAGGCAGCTGCCCTGGGTCTTCTGGCAGGAGTGTTAGGTCAGTTGCTGCTGGTGGCATATCCCAGTTGGCGACTCGGCTTCAGTCTGATGAGGCGTCCACAACTCGTGCACGTGCATGTCCGTCATGCAATCGCGCTCCTCGCGTGGCCCCTGCTCAGCGGGCTCTTGCTGCAAAACAGCAGAGTCATTGAGCGCGGGCTGGCCACCCTCTTGGCCAGCGGCAGCGCTTCTGCGATCAGTTACGCATATCGAATCGTGTTTTCGGTCACTACCTTGCTTGCGTCAAGCGTGGTCTGGGTGTTGCTGCCCACGATGTCCGCTCATGCGGCGGCGGGTGAAAACAGGCTACTGGCGGAACGCACCTCGGTGGGCATCAAGATGATGTCGCTCGTCATCGCTCCCATTTCAATTGCCTTGCTTGTCTGCAATCGTCCTATAGTCCAGATCCTATTTGAACGGGGAGCATTCGATCCTAGTGCGACAGCCCTGACAGCTCCAGCGCTGCAGTGGTATGCGCTGGGCATGCTTGGGATTTCGCTGCTTCCCGTGTATAATAGTGCATTCTATGCCCTTGGCAGGGTGCGCGTCCCTGTCTCGAACGATGTGGTATTGGTGTTGGCGAACGTCGCTCTTGATGTAGTTCTGGTTCGAACCTTGGGACTTAGCGGGCTGGCGCTAGGATACTCGTTGGCAGGTATACTGGCTTTGGGCCGAATCGCTATTCTTTTCCGGCGGCATGTTGGAGATGCGACCGGCCATGGACTCCTGGTCTTCGGTGTACGCCTGGCGGCTGCAAGCATCCTGATGGCATGTTGTGTGGCATTCGTCTATGGTGTAGTGAGCAAGAGCCTGCTACCCGCATCCTGGTTGGGTCAGTTGCTCTTGTTGGGTCTCACGCTTGCGTTGGGCGTATGTGTGTTCTATGGTTCCCTGATGGCGCTCAGAATGCCTGAGCTTTCCACTGTCTTGTCGACCATTCGCGAGTTACTTCACCGTTCAGGGCGGCGACAAGGATAGGAGAGATGGCCCTGATGGCAGCGAAAAACGCCCCTGCACGTACAAGGGATTACGTAACAAGGTATGCGCTAGCTCCCGGAGCGACGCTGTTGGGTGTGCTGGTGGGGTTCGTCCCACAGTACGCCATCCTTGTGCTGCCCATGCTTGCCGGGGCTGTGCTGCTATGGTTCTCGCCGCAAGCGACGCTGCTGCTGGCATCGGTTTCGGTCCTGGTGCCCCCTGCTCAAATTGGGGGGCTGGGTTTTGGGCTCGACGACATCGTACCCATACTTGTGGTATCGTTTGGCGCGGTCCATCTGCTGAGGCATGCCACGCGGGATACCTGGGTGGGCCCATACTTGCCTCCGTTCTTGCTCTTGATCGCCTCAGGGTTTGTGTCGGCACTTGCGAATGCCCAGGGCGTCATGAGCCTTGTTGCGCTGCTTGCCAAAGGGGTCGTTCGGAACGGCATCTCGTTCTTGCTAGTTCTGATTGCCTACACGTTCACCAGGACGTCTCGCGTTCGAGACTTGCTGCTCAAGAGTCTCATCCTCGTCGCGGTGATCGAAAGTACATTCGGCATTTTCTCATATCTGACGGACTACTACGGTCCTCTTGGAATTGGCCTGGTTCAGGCCGAATCTTACCTGCAAGTGGGGGGAGTGATCACAAGTCGCGTGGTGGGTACGCTGTCCACCTCCGGAGCCGGAGGCGGATCGAATTTTCTGGGTGGGTATCTGGCTCTCAATATTCCCCTGACGATTGGCTGGGCAATGGGCCTTGCGACGAGGCGCAGCCGTTGGCTCGGAGCGTTCGCAGTGGCGCCGCAGATTGTCTGCCTCACGCTCACCTATACCCGCGCAAGCATGGCGTGTCTTCTTCTCGGCATAGTGGTCATGATCGCGGCAAAGGGCCGGCTGAGGCTTCTGATCAAATGGGTGCCTGTGATGGCTTTTGTAGCACTGCTGTTGGTCATGGCCATTCCTGGCCTCGCGGGCAGAATCGGCGGGACGCTTTCCGAGAGAACCGGCTTCTGGCTGACGGCGCTGCACATGATCGCAGACAAACCCCTGGCCGGCGTGGGGCCCGGGCAATACCTGGCGAGCCTTGCGCAACTCCCCATCGAGTTCTGGCAGGGGGTCGGGTTCTTCTCAACGGCTTTCAACCCGCACAACACGTTTTTGTTCTACGGAGTCGAGCAAGGGCTACTCGCTGTGGTCGCGATGGTCTGGCTTGCGGGCCTCAGTTTGAAACAAGCGTTTCAGGTTTTTCGACGCACCGACTTTATGAGCCAACACAGCATGAACTTAGTCAGTCTTGGCATTCTAGGCGGGCTGGTGACACACCTGTCCAATAACCTGTTCGCGAGTTTGATCCATCTGCCCTCTCTTGGCGTGTATTTCTGGCTACTTTGCGGGCTCGTCTGGCGACTCAAGTCTACCACGGAGGGCAGGCCTGCGGTCGATTCATGAAGGGCGGGCGAAATCGGGATGCCCCGCTGCAGACCGGCGGGGATTCGAGCGGCGTCGCGCCTTGCGCGTTGCCAAGGTGGCTCGAGGGTGCTGGATGAGCAAATGCAGAGTGTCGAGGAACCAACGCGGGATATCTATGGCGCGCAAGGGCGTGATCCGTGGCCGGGCGCGGGCTGCAAGGAAGGCACTGCGCTGATGGAAGTACTCCTCGTCACGAATCTATGGCCGCGCGGGGGCACACACACCTTCACTGGCGTGTTTGTGCGCGAGCAGGTGAAAGCCATCTGCCGCGCGTACCCCGACATTCACTATGATCTTTTGGTCATACGCGGCCAGGAAAACAAGCTGAACTACTTGATCGCGCCGTTTCGGGTATACAATGCCATGCGCAGGAAGAAGTATGACCTGCTGCACGCTCATTACGGGTTGAGCGCTGTTGGGGCCGTGTTTCGCGGGCGCACGCCGCTGCTCGTAACGCTGCATGGCAGCGATGTGATGTCTCCCGGCTTTCCGGCAAGGTTGTCCAAGTGGGGCACCCTCCGGTGGGCGGATGGGATTATTGTGGTGAGCGCGGAAATGAAGCAGCTGCTGGGCCGCGAGGATGCTGCCGTGGTGCCGATGGGCGTTGACCTCGAGATGTTCAGACCCATGGATCAAGCCCAGGCAAGGAAAGCGATTGGCCTTCCCGAGCGACCTCGATATGTGTTGTTCGCCAGCGATCCAGCGCGTTCACTGAAGCGCTACGATCTTTTTCTGGAAGCAATGACCCTATTGCGGGCAAGCGACCCATCCGTGGAGCCATTCGTGCTCTCTGAGCCTCGTCCCTACGAGCACATGCCCGCAATCATGAACGCCTGCGATGTGCTGGCGCTGACCTCTGACCGCGAGGGTTCTCCGATGGTGATCAAGGAGGCCATGGCGTGCAATCTCCCCATCGTGTCGGTGCCCGTTGGGGACGTTCCCGACCAGATCAGCCGGGTGCCGGGGTGTTTCCTTGTGGAACGCTCGCCTGCCGCAATCACTGAGGGCATCCGAAGGGCGCTCGACTATCGCGGCCGGGTTGGCGGGCGCGAAGCCGTCATGCATCTGGGGCAGGACATGATTGCGGCCCGAGTGGTGGGCCTCTATCGCGGCCTGATATCGCAGAACACAGGAGCTGTCTCATGACCAAAATCGCGCTGATCGGATATGGATACTGGGGCCCGAACCTGGCACGCAACCTGGCCATGCTGCCGGGCTCCCCGCTTTGTGGAATTGCCGATACCCGTGCGGACTTGTTGTCGACGATCCAGGCAACCTACCCTGGACTTGCCGTGTCGCGCGATGCTCGCTCATTCCTGGAAGATCCGACTGTGGACGGAGTGGTGCTGGCCACGCCCGCGCATACGCATGGGCCGCTGGCGCGCGAGGCGCTGTCTGCAGGAAAGAGCGTTCTTGTGGAGAAACCGCTGGCGATGTCCGTGGCGGAAGCGCGTGAGCTGATTCAACTGGCAGAGCAGAGTGGGCGCGTGCTCATGGCGGGGCACACATTTCTGTTCTCGCCCCCGGTCATCAAGCTGCGCGAGCTGATTGCGTCAGGGCAGCTGGGCAGAATCCTGTACCTACATGGCGCTCGGCTGAATCTCGGACGCGTTCGGACCGATGTCGATGTGCTGTGGAACCTGGGCCCTCACGACGTTTCCATCCTTCTGTACCTGCTCGGGGCGATGCCCGAATCCGTGTCCGCAGTCGGCTATGCCTATCTCAGAAGGGATATCGCGGATGTCGCGTTTCTTGACTTCAGGTTTCCCGATGACGTCAGCGCGCATGTTCACCTGAGTTGGCTTGACCCCTGCAAGGTCCGACGGATGACAGTCGTGGGTGTCGAGAAAATGGTCGTCTATGATGACACCGATGTCGACAGGCAGATTGCCGTCTTTGACACGGGCATTCTCGATCGGGACGAGATGGTGCGCGAGCGGCTGCCCTTTGCATCCTACCACGAATTCCAGCTTACGCGCAGGACCAGCGACATCTATGTCCCGAAGATAGGCACCGAGGAGCCACTGAGGAATGTCTGCGCCCATTTCGTGGCCTGCGTGGAGGAGCGAGAAAAGTGTCTGAGTGATGGTAAGTTTGGCCTTCAAGTGACCCAGGTGCTCGAAGCTGCGCAGAACTCAATGCGGCACAACGGCCAACGAGAGGCGATCGCTCGCTCGACACTCCTCACCGGCAGTGAGGCTTAGCCTAGCGTTGCGTGTGGGTATTCTTGTGGAACGGAGGTATGGATGGGCTTTCGCGGGATTGGTGATGTGAGCGTCGGGGCTGGAGCGCGCATAGACGAGACAGCGCTTGTCGGAATCCCCGCCGATGATGAGGAGGCGGGGTCCACTGTAATCGGCGCAGATGCGGTCATCGGCCCCTTTGCGGTAGTTCACGCGGGCTGCCGGATCGGCGCGAACTTCAACTGCGGAGCGGGCGCCGTGATCGGGCCGCGGGTTCAGATGGGCGATGACTGCAGCGTAGGCTGCCATTCGGTTGTACGCAATGCAGTGCTGGGCAGCCGCATTGAAATTCAGGAGATGGTGCTGCTGGGCATTCTTCCAAAGGGGAAGTATGACTACAAGGGTGCCGCCGATGGCTGGGAACCCGTCGTGAAAATCGGATCCGATTCGATTGTGCGCTCCCATACGGCGATCTACGCCAAGACGGTCTTTGGCGAGCATCTGAACTGCGGACACGGCGCTCTGATCCGTGAATGTGTTCTGGTCGGCGATCACACCACGATTGGCACAGGCGCGTGCCTGGATGGTTTTGCGACTATTGGCAGCCGCGTCACCATACACACCAAGGTCACCATATCTCAGTACTCCGTAATGGAGGATGACTCATACATCACAATGGGCGCGATGCTGACCAATACGCTGCACCCGCGCTGCGCGTATGCCAAGCAGTGCATGAAGGGAGCGACTGTCAAGCGCGGCGCGAAGGTCAGCGCGAATGTAACTGTAGGCCCGGGAATTACGATTGGTGAAAATGCCCTTGTGGGAGCAGGGGCCGTTGTCACAAAGGACGTGCCTGCCACTGCCGTTGTTGTCGGGGTGCCTGCAAAAATCATCTGCTGGGCTGGGGACCTTAGGTGCCGCTCTGGACTCTGCGACGGTCCCTATCCTGAGGCGGGCCGGGAGCGAGAAGTTGACCACTGAGAAACGCCGCCCCGGAGTGCTGATAGTTGTAGAGAATCTTTCAATGCCTGCCGACCGGCGCGTCTGGACGGAAGCTCAAACACTGGTGTCGGCAGGGTACAGGGTGTCAACGATCTCGCCCACAGGCCGGCAACACGATAAGGGGCTTCATGAGAGGCGCGACGGAGTGGAGATCTACCGATACCCGGCTCCTCCACTCACGTCCGGAGCGCTGAGCTTTCTGGTCGAATTCGTGTATTGCTGGCTTGCCACGCTGGTGCTTTCGGTGGTGATTGCGGTTCGTGAAGGTTTCGACATCTTTCAGGCGTGCAATCCCCCCGAAACGTTCTGGATAATTGGCCGGCTGTACCAGATGCTGGGCAAACGATTCATTTTCGACCACCATGATCTGTCGCCGGAGATGTATGAGGCCCGGTTTGAGAAGAAGGGTGCATTGTACAAGGTCCTGCTATGGCTGGAGCGAATGACGTACCGGTCCGCAGATGCGTTGATTGCGGTCAACGAGCACGTGGCCCAAATTGCCGGTACGCGCTGCGGAGTTCCGCCTCAGAGCATTGCGGTCGTGCGTAGCGGTCCAGATCCCGAGGCCCTCAAACCGCTGTCGCCAGATACCTCGCTAAAAGGCGGAAGGCGATGGATGGTCTGCTTCCTTGGTGTTATGAACCCACAGGACGGCGTAGACGTGCTGATTGGAGCCGCTGACCATCTGGTCCATCAGCTGGGGTATGACGATGTCCTCTTCGCACTGATGGGAGACGGCGACTCACTGGAGGCTCTTCGAACGATGTGCAAGGAACTGGGGCTTGAGCGACATGTGCGTTTCACCGGGTGGGCCGATATGGACATGATCCGCGCTTACCTATCCGTCGCCGACGTCTGCGTCGATCCGATCCCGCTCACGGCATACAGCAAGTTCGGCGCATTCAACAAGATCATGGAGTACATGTCAATGGCGAGGCCGATTGTGGCGTTTGATCTGCCGGGCACGCGCTGGATGGCAGAGGATGCCGCCCTGTACGCCCAGCCAAACGACACGCATGACCTCGCAGAGAAGATCGCCTGCCTTCTGAGGGATGAGGAGCTGCGCAGGAGCATGGGCCAGAAGGGACGCCGGCGCATCGAGGAGGCGCTTGGCTGGCCCCAGCAATCCCAGGCGTATTTGCAGGCCTACGACAAGGTTGTGCATAGAAACTCAGACAAAGTATAGAGGCAATTCGCTGGCTGTTCTGCAGGAATTCTGCTATTGGGAGAGAGAACCGTGTCAATACCGCTGGTTGATCTAAAAGCGCAATTCAAAACTATACAAAATGAGATCTACCCGGCGTTGCAGGGGGTACTCGAGACCTCCATGTTCATTGGCGGCGAACAGGTGAGCAGCTTCGAAGAAGAGTTTGCGGACTATTGCGGAGTGACCTACACCATCGGTTGTGGTAACGGTACGGACGCGCTGGAGATGGCCATGAGGGCTCTGGGCATCGGACCGGGAGATGAAGTGGTAATGCCGACCATGACGTTTGCCGCAACTGCTGAGGCGGTCGTGTTATGCGGAGCGAAGCCCGTTCTTGTCGATTCAGATCCCGCGACAGGCCTCATGGACGTGTCGAAGGTCGAAGGCGCGATAACCCCGAACACGCGGGCCCTTCTGCCTGTGCACCTCTATGGCAGCATGCCGGACATGGCCTTGCTGCAAAAGATCGCGCTCGAGCACCATCTGCCGATTGTGGAAGATGCCGCCCAGGCGCATGGCGCTCGATACAACGGGGTGCGGGCCGGGTCCATTGGCAATATCGCAGGCTTCAGCTTCTATCCCGGAAAGAATCTGGGCGCGTATGGCGATGCCGGAGCGGTCACGACGAACGATGAGCGTCTCGCCGATGCTGTGCGGCTCCAGCATGACCACGGGCGCCTGGACAAGTATATACACACGCATGTGGGCCGCAACAGCCGCATGGATGCGTTGCAGGCCGCTGTGCTCCGAGTGAAACTGAGGCACCTTGACGAGTGGAACAGGGCCAGACGCGAGAGAGCGCTGTGGTATGATCGCGAATTCAGCGGCTGCCCTTCGGTGAGGCAGATGGGCGTCACCCCGCATGTCGAGCCGGTGTACCACCTGTACGTGGTGCGAATCGCGAACAGGGATGCCGCGCTGAAGAGTTTGCGCGAGCAGGGCATCTCCGCCGGCATCCACTACCCTTTGCCGATTCACCTGCAGCCGGCGTACGGTTCTCTGGGATACGCGAAGGGAGATTTCCCTGTTGCCGAGGCACTTGGACAGGAGGCGCTCTCGCTTCCGATGTATCCAGAGTTGACCGAAGAACAGGTCATTGCTGTGGCACAGGCGGTTCGGTCGTTGGCGTAGAACGAGACGCTTTGGATTTTCGTGCAGTTGCATGTTTGGGTCTTGACGTGGATTGCGCAGACACGGAGGTCGCGACGAGACCTCTGACCATTCTCGGAGGGAGGTGCGATTGAAAATGAGTCTTGAAGATGTAGTTCGTGAATGGGTGGCGCTCGCGCGCCGGCGGTGGCTGAGGCTGGTAGCGGCAGTGGTGATTGTCATGGCAGTTGCGGTGTTGGTGTGGCTCTTGATGCCGCGGCAGTATGAGGCGGTCGCCTCGATCCTTGTGACGGGTGAGACAGCGCAAATCAAACTTGAGCCCAACTACCAGACGGTCACGGACTGGCGGATCATGGACGCCGCAAGCTTCCGCAGGACACTTGCGCTGTTGGCAAGGAACCTTCAGGTGGAGCGCGAAGTTGTCGCAGAAATGGAAGGGCAGCAAGGGATCAGAAACCTCGCCCCCGGCGCGCTTGCCAGCAAAGTGAATGTCACCGCTGTTGAGGGGACGAATCTGATGCAGATTGTGGTTCGCGCGGACACGAGCGCTGAGGCCGAACGGCTGGCAACGGCCTGGGCCGAGGTCTTCGTGAAGTATGCAAATGCTCTTTACAGCGAGCGCGCGGGTGTTTTGCCAGGCCTCGAGATGCAGCTCGTTGAGGCGCGGAGACTGTATGATGAGGCGCAAGAAGCGCTTGCAGACTATCT
>DIVN01000190.1:0-7417 GCA_002435875.1 Anaerolineales bacterium UBA6131 | reverse complement strand
GGGGGGGGGGGCTCAGCCTTGCAGTCTGCGCTCGACAGCCTGGCGGTGTTTGATCTCCAGGCTCCTCTGCTCAGTACGGGCACATCGAGTCTCAGTACTGTGCAGATCACTGTTGATGAGAACGCAGGCATGCCCTCCGAGAGTGGGGCAGCCAAGCCTCTGCAAAGGCTGGATCAGCTGCTTCGGAGCATCGAGTCGCAGATCGAGAAAGAGACGGCCTTTGTCGCCCAATCCACGCTGAATCAGGAAATCCTGGACCTGTCTGCGGAACTGGAAAAGAAGAACGCCCAACTGCGGGAGCTAACGCAACAACGGGACAGCGCTTGGGAGGGCTACACAACGGTCGTGAACAAGGTAACAGAGGTCACGGTCTCAGCAGCGCCCTCGGGCACGATCGTCAGGCTGGCGGCCCCGGGGCGCGCCGGCGCGGCGAAGACCGGTCCTGGTCTGGCAACCGTGGCGATCGCGGGGCTTCTGGTGGGTTTGATGCTGGCTGCAGCGGACTTGATCCTCTATCGCCTGTTGCACAGCTCGTAGCGATCCGGGCAGTCCCCTGCGTTGGCGGGACGAGAGAAGTCCCTGCTCGATAACCATTGGGGCCAGCACACGCGCTGGCCCCAATGAGAAGTTCGGTAAACCTGGTCTTCCTGCGTTGGTCCTGTGCCGCGGCCACGGCTAGTTGGTGGTCCAGGCTCCGACCTGACTCCACCCATCGCTACTTCCGGCCCGATCGAATACCTTCAGGTACGACCTCTTGTATCCAACCATCGCGCTCGTCAGCGACACATTCCATTTCACCGTCAGCACCCTTCCCGTTCCGGTGACCGTCATGGCGCCGCAGTTGACCGTGCCCCGCGAGTTCGACAGCGTGCCCGCCGCTCCAACCGCACAGCTGCCTACCCAGCCTGTGTTATCATCGTTGCGAAGCCACACCAGGTTCGTGCTCTTGTCGTAGTACGCCCAGAAGCCTCCTGCCTCGCTGGCCGTGGTGTTCATGAGGAAGTGAGCCTCCTTGACATCCGCATATCCGTCGAAGTCCACATAGTTCGCCCAGAAGTTCAATGCCGTGCCAACCGTTGCGCTTCCCGCCACCGGCGAGTTGCCGCCCGTGCTCGGCCTCGCGCTGACCGTCCACGTCCCCATCGTGTGCCAGCCGTCCACGTTCCCGTTGTCATCCTGCACCGACATGTACACATTCCGCTGTGGCCCCGAGAAGCTGTACTTGGGGATGACCACGAAGTTCACGGTCAACTCAGTCGCCGTGTGCGACACACTCGAGTGCTCCACATCCAGCGTCCAGTATGTGTTGCTCAGGCGCGCCCCTGGTGTCCCAGGTTTCAGTCCAGTGATGAAGGCCGATCCGGAGTCGTTCCGCAGGTACATCAGATCGCCGTTCTGACTGTACAGCAGGTATAGGCCTGTTCCTTGCGTGATGTACGAATTGACCAGCAGGAAGCAGTTGCCGAGGTTCTGCCACCCGTCGGGGTCTGAGTAGGTCACAGTGAACGTCATGGGCTGATTCGGATAGCCCACGCCGTTGATCGGCGACACCGTGCCCACCGATGGGCTGGCAGCCACGGTCACATCCTGCGGTTGCATGTCCCCGAACACCGGCCAGTTCCCGTGCGGGAACAGGAGGGCATCAAGATCTCTGCCAGCCCGCGTTTCTACGTCAAGGGCGTTGCGCAAGTCCGGATCCTGTCCCAAAGGACGAATGCGGCTCACCCCAACCTCCTCACGCTCTTTCTCGAGGCTCTTGACAAGGTCGATCGGACTCAATGATTCGGCCGTCCACCCCTCATTTCCCAAGGAAGAGAGGTTGCTCTCGCGCTCGACCGCAGGCAGCGGCTCCGGAATGAAAGCAAACCCATCGGGTGCAGCCAGTTTGGCCTCATCGGGTTCTTGGAACATGGCCGCCCCACCAGCCGTCACTGTCCATGCCCCTACCTGGTTCCACCCGTCGGCGCCTCCGTGAATATCCTCCACGCTCACGTAGCTCCTCTTGTATCCAGCGAACCCCGCGTTGAAGGTGATATTCCATTTCACCGTCAGAATCAGCCCCGTCCCGGTCGCCGTCATGCTCCCGCAGTTGATGGTCCCTCGCGAGTTTGACACAGTCTCTGCGGCGCCCACCGTGCAGCTGCCCTGCCACCCGGTGTCATCGTCGTTCCGCAGCCAGGCCTTGTGCGTGGTCTTGTCGTAGTATGCCCAGAATCCCTCCGCAGTCTGTGGGGCAGCGTTGAACAGCACGTGCGCCTTCTTGATGTTGGCATAGCCATCGGCATCCACGTGGTGAGAGTAGAAGATCACCGGCGTGCCAGCCTCGCCACTTCCCGCAATCGGACTGAACCCTCCCGTCTTTGGAGCGACATTGACCGCCCAGGTGCCGGGCTGCTCCCACCCCACCGAGTTGCCGTCATCATCCTGAGCCGCGACGTATACCTTGCGCAGCGGCCCCGAGAACGTGTGCTTGGGGATCACCACGAAGTTCACGGTTAGCGTGTAGTCCGTATGCGTCACACTGGACTGGCCCACATCCAACGTCCAGTACGTATTCGACAGCCGCACGTCCGTTCCTACCGGACGTCCTGCCACCTGCGCGGAGTTCGCATCGTTCCGCAGGTACATCCAGTTCCCGTTCTGGCTGTACAGGACGTACAGAGATGCCGCGGGACTCAATCCAGTGTTGATCAACAAGAAGCAGTTGGACAGATTTGCCCAGCCGTCCGGATCGTAGTACGTCACGCTGAACGTGATCGGCACCAGCGGCTCGCCCCACCCATTCAATGGCGTCACGCTCACGATCTCCGGATCGTGGTGCTCGACGTGCAGGTTCAGCTCGATGTCAGTCCCCTCGTGCCAGATACCGGACTCCTCGGTTGTGTACGTGCCGACCTGAAATACGATCGTATCGCCTTCGTTTCCCCCCTCGACTGCTGGTGTGGATGGATCATCCCCTGGAACTGCCATTGTGTACACCGACACCTGCTGTGAGTTGATAGTTGTCAAGAAGGTAGTCGTCTCCGAGTACTTAGTTCCATTGACCCATGCAGAGACCAACGTGCCATTCGGCACGTTCCCGCCGTTGTATAGCGCCGAGCCATAGAATCCTGACGGCATCCGGGGAGGTTCAGTCGCGAGGGCAGGCGCCATGACTGAAGTAAATATGAAGATTGCGCAGATCAATCTACGGGCGCTACGTCTGATCGAACCCATATCAGTTTCTCCTTTGGCTTGTTCTGTTATCTAGAAGTCTGGCCGAAAAGTGGTCTACGGCCATATGGCACAAGCCGTAGTGTCCCGTAGATAGGTGGACACAGCATCTGGCATGGGAGATCGCTGGCTGTGCACTTCTCGGCCAATCTTCTAGGGCAAGACATAATCGACAATCTACATTACCATTGTACCGCGGCACACACACATTGTCAATAGGAGTATTGGGCTAGTCCGGAAATCGCACCCGGTCGCCCTCATGTCGTTGCGAGCTGGTGTCCTGGGCCACGGCGACTGGCAGTGAGACCAGCCCCGCCAAGGGCCCGGACCGGCTCTTCTTGTCCCGCTCTCCTGCGGCCCCTGTGTCTGATCGCGGAACCCCTGCCATTCCGGGACATACTCGTTCTGCACGAACAAACGCGATGAGGGGTGGCACGGGTACGGGAATCGTGGTATAATGCAGCCATGCGCTGGTCTTTGCGCCAAGCGCAGACTGAGCTGGCTGCGGATGCAATCGCGGACGGGCGCCGGTGTTCTCAGGTGTTGAGGCATCTGCGTTTCCTCCGTCAACGGGTCCGGATACACACCCAAAGTGAGATCGCGAGCGTGTTCTACTACATCATGAAAACCGGCCTGTCAATGTTTGATCCCTGCCGGGCATACGGATTGGCTCTGGTACTCGATCGGTTAGGCGCGGGCATTTCCGATAGGGATTGCGTGCAGATCGAAGACTTGGGCGGCTGGTTTAGACTGACTGGCCCTGATATCTCGAGCCTGCCGTCCGGCGCTCCTTGGGGAGCCTTCGACGATTTGTTAGCTGCCTCTGATGGGTGGTGCGGGGTGCTGCTAACCACAGGCCGCACGCCCGCCGAGAGTCGTCTCTCTCGAATTGGACGCAAGAATGTCCTTGGTAAAGTCGAGATCGTGCGTCAAGTACTGCAGCAGTATCCGGCGAGACTGCACTTCTACCTGTCGCCAGTGCCGTGCGACATGCGCAGTTCGCTTGCCGCAGGATTCTGTTCGCTTCCCGCCTCCTTGGACGCTTCTGCCGTAAAAGGAGTGCGCCGGCCAAAGCTTAATACAAGCACGATCGGCGACCAGTTGTACGTACCTGAGGAGGAGTGGGCTATTGCCTTGCTCGGTGGCGCCACCTTTGTTCGGTGGGTGTGGACCCATGGCGACTATCTGGCTTTGCTGCCTGAACCACGGCGCATCTACCTCCGAGATCATCAGGCCGCGTGTGCGATGGAGAATACTGGATATGTTTGTGGAGCCGCGCCGCGGGCTGCTGCGGCTCACCACTCGATCCGATTGATTAGGGCATTGGATAGGATACCGGCCGGGCACGACCGCGGCGATTGCGTGTATGGGAACATGATCTTCCAGGGCATGGCGTTCGTGGGCAACCAGTGGAAGTCAAAATCAAGCGGCGTATTCCCGCTGGAGCTTCTGCTGCGTATTGGGGATAGCAGCTCGGAAGTCGCCGATCGCTTGCTGAGCATGTGGGATTCCTTGTTTCGGTGGGCAAGTGCCGACGGAAACGGCGCTCTGGGTGTGGCGCTCGCGGACTTCCTTGCTGATCCTTCGTTGGCTAGGTTTGGACACTATGTTCGGACCCACTCCGCGCTGGCTATTCGAGATGGTCAGGCTGTACCATCCTATCAGGCATCCTGGTTTGGAGCATTGCTGCAACTGCTCGGTCAACCCGGCTGGGTGCAGCTTGTCAACGATCCCTATGTGAGCCGGGTTGGCCAAGCCCTTGGTTTCCTTGTCGGCGTAGGCGGGGAGTGCGCCACGGCTGTAGAACTGCGGTATGTGGGGCGCTCAGAAGACCTGTCGGGTGTCCTGAACCGGTTTCTCCGACGGTACACAGCCTATGCCCGCGGGCGATACAACAGGGGGCTTGGTGCCCTCTTTCTCAGGGTCGATGACATTGAGAGGGTGGTGAGTCTGGCACGTACGTCGCCTGGGGCCGTGAGATTGACAGCAATGGCTCTACTTGCCCATACATTCGTACGCTAGGTTTATCGCGGGAGGCAGGAAAGATGACGATCTCCAAGAGCGGATGGATCTATGAACTTGCGATCCTTGGGCGGGTCACGTGGAGCCTGCATTCGCTGAACAACGAGGGCCAGATTGGCAATGTAATGGAGCCTCGGTCTCTCATGCTGGCGGATGGCACTGCGACAGATGGCATCTCTGGAGAGATGCTCAAGCATATTCATGCAGCTGCCGTTTGGGCGCTGGAAGATCACAAGGAGAAGTTTTGCGCCGGATGTCGAGTGCTCGACCCTATGCGGGCTAACCTGAACACGAACGTAACGCAGACAAAGACTGTGGAAGAGGCCACGGATCGGGCGCTGAGTGACTGCCAGCTATGCGATCTCCACGGCTTTATGGTACAGCGTCCGACAGTGCATCGCATTTCGACCATACAATTCGGTTGGGCAGTTGGGCTGCCCCAGGCGACTCACACTAGTATCCATCAACATGCCCGGCATGCGGTCGGCGAACGAGGTCGCAGCGCGGCGCGTGTGACGCAGGAAGGGTCACCGGAAGACGAGACGGATGTGCCTGGGACCGCGCGAGCGGTGCGCTCCTCCGCGACGCAGATGCTGTATAGCCGCCCTACTCGGTCGGGAACATACGCGCTGGTCAGCCTCTTCCAGCCCTGGCGCATTGGGCTCAACACCGTTACATACCGCTATGTGGAAGGACTCGATCGGCGCGCGCGCTATCGGTTGGCGCTGCAAGCGTATCAGACGATGTTCTGGCGCACAGATGGAGCGATGACGGCGACTCGGTTGCCCCATCTTGAAGCTTTCGAGGGAGTGCTTGTGATCGCAAGACGAAACGTTCCTGTGCCAGTGCTGAGCCCTGTTAACGAAGAATACAGGAGCGGCATCGAGCGTTTGGTGAAGACACACAAGGGCGCTATGGAGAGCCTGGCATTCGATGACATACAAGGCTTTGTATCGGCGCTGCAGGCTCTTGCTGCAAGTGAACCTTACGCCCTGTCGATTCCCGTTGGCGAATCAGAATGACAGGTTCCGATGTGTGGCTGCGAGCCGAATACGAGTTTGCTGGCCTATTCTCCTATCGACTGCCGGATCACTCCTCTCATCATGCGCGTTCGGCACCAATGCCCGGCCCTTCCGCCGTGAAGCTGGCACTGACTGCCACGGCGATGGAGGCGAATTCCTCGGTCACTTTTGGTGAGCGCCTGTTCTATCTGGTTCGTGACGCGGCGGTGGGCCTGCAACCTCCCGAGACGATTGCGATGTCGCAGGTATTCCTGCGACAACTAAAGCCAGCCCATGACGGACGGCTGATCAGTTCTTTCGGCATGAGGGAGTATGTGCACCTGGGTGGGCCCATGGCTATCTATTTGCGGGTATCTCCCGCCGCCGCAGACGTAGTAGCCGATACAATGCGGCGGCTCCGCCGGATTGGGACTGCAGAGTCACTGCTGCAGTGCTTGTCAGTGAGGAAAGAGACTCCTGACCCGACGATGATTGCTCGTCCGGCCCTGGATTTCACCAGTGTGTCAACCCTGCAGGACCTTGCCAGGAGGCCTGTCTTCCGGCTGAAGGACATTCACCGAGGAACTAGTTTTGCTGAGGTGAACCCGTTTGTTAAGGAGCGCGCAAGCGATGCCTTCAGAGCGGAGATCTACCTGTTCCCTATGAGGATAGGCAGGCAGGGTCCCAACTGGACGCTGTATCGGCGCGAACCATTCCTGGTTGGCGAGGCAGGAGTCAGAGATTGACCGAAGACATCGGCTGTGGCGCATTTGCTGTGTATCATCTTCACCTCACGGCGGAGGTCGAGATGCGAGTGGAGATGAATGACTTCAAAGGGTCGGCGCTGCGAGGGGCCTGGGAGTCGCACCTGCGGACCATGTACTGCGATCAGCAGGCATCCAGGTATCCGGGCCACTCCGCGTCGTGCCCCGTCTGTTACATATTGGGCGCGGAGGCCGATCCTCGTGACAACTGCCGCCCTTACGCGTTTGAGCCTCCGCTTGTGTGCCAGAACGTGTTCGATTCCGGCGAGCGGTTCGGTTTTGGGATCAGCGTTTTTGGGGAAGCGCACCACTTCGTGCCCTATATCATATCGGCGGTCCAGCAGATGGGGATGTCCCAGGGAATAGGCAAGCGTGTCCATGAGGGGGGGCGACGGGGAACGTTCCGGTTGTCCTTGG
>DIVN01000156.1 GCA_002435875.1 Anaerolineales bacterium UBA6131 | reverse complement strand
CGGCGTCGATCGCGTAGAGCACGTCACCAAGAGTCTGCACAAACACCGTGTCGTCGGCAACGACGGGCGAGCTCAAGATCGCTTGATTGGTCGTAAAGAGCCAGCGCTGTCCACCAGACGTAGCGTCCAGGGCGAAGAGCTGACCAGCCTCCGTGCCGACATAAAGCATGCCATTGGCATAGGTGGGTCCAGCACGGACCATACCCTGGGCGTCAAAGGCCCAGCGCAGGTTGCCTGTTGCCGCGTCCAGAGCATATACCTTCTTGTCCAGAGAGCCGACGTACACCACATCGTTGACCAGCACGGGGCTGCCCCAAATCCAATGGCCAGCTGTGAACTGCCACCGCTCGGCACCGCTTGCCGCATCCAGCGCGTACAGCCGACTATCCAGAGCGGCTGCATAGACCAGCCCCTCGCCCACCGCGGGACCACCGGCCATGGCAGCCCCAGCCGTGAATTCCCACTGTTTGGCCCCGCTTGACAGGTCGAGGCAATAGAGCTTGTGGTCAAACGAGCCAACGTAGACCCTGCCATCGGCCACTGCCGGCCGCCCCCAGATCCAGTTGCCAGTGGCGAAGTCCCAGAGTTTGGCTCCATTGTCGGTGGCGTAGGCGTAGAGGCGTCGGTCTTGCGACGCTACCAGGAGCGTCTGTTCATCGGCCATGACCAAGTCTGCTACAATAGGCCCCCCGGTCGTCACCGACCAGTTCTGTGCACCGGTGTTCGCATCGAGTGCATAGACGCGTCCGTCGTTCCCGCCAAAGTACACCAGCCCCCCAAGAGCCGCCGCAGCTCCAGGGAACGTTGTCTGCAGAGCCTTGTCCACTTGCGGGGGATACGACCACAACTGCGCCGCAGTGTCAGGTTGCAGGGCGAAAGCCCGTCCCTGTTGCGTACCAACGTACAGAACGCCATCGGCGATGGACAGGCTGGACCAGCTCGACGTCGGTGTCCCGCCCATACAGCCAGTCAGCACACTCGCAACGGCCAAAAGCGAAAAGAGGCCAAGAACCCTCGCCCTCAGTGATTTCAATAATCCTCCTGTACTTCGTTCCTCAGACGAATCGGCCCTAGGGCAATGGATCATATCCCCCAGGGTTCAAAGGGTGGCAGCGCGACAGCCTCTTGAGGGCCAGCCATCCTCCTCGCACCACGCCATAGCGCTCAACGGCCTGGTAAGCATACTCGGAGCACGAGGGCACAAAGCGGCAGGCTGGCGGTAGAGAGCGCGAAAGCGTACGTTGGTAGAGCCGCAAGGCGGCCAGAACCATTCGCTTCATACTCTCGCATCCACCCGTGCGGTCAATCCGCGTCTGGTCTGCCCTCCGACGACCTTGCTGTGGGCAATGTGCGCAGCAAACGATCCAACGCAGTGCATAAGGTCTCCCAGCTGGCACCCGTTATCGGAGCCCGTGCCACAAACACCACATCCAAGCCCGCAGGGATATCTGCCAGCCGCTGGCGCACTGCCTCGCGCAATCGCCTCTTTACACGATTGCGCACCACCGCGTTGCCGATTCGCTTGCCGACAACAAACCCAAAACGGCTGTAGTCCAGCCCATTGCTCAAAGCACGCATGACCAATAAAGGGCAAACCGCGGTGCGCCCGTTCTGACGCACCGCGTAGAACCGATTGCTCTCGGTTAGACGGAGCCGTCTGCGCATCGCGAATCAGCCCCTGTACGCAAGGCTCTAGCACCACCGGTTGCCCTCAAGGCCTAGATCGCGACTCGCTTGCGGCCCTTCAAACGACGGGCCTTCAAAACCTTCCGCCCGTCCTGTGTGCTCATACGAGAACGAAAGCCGTGCACTCGCTGCCGGCGTCGCTTGTTTGGTTGAAAAGTCCTCTTCGGCATCCTTGTCACCTCGCGAAAATCTGGCAAATACCGAGTGATTATACTTTCCAATCGCCGCTAGTGTCAAATGCCCGACCGCTTATCTGCCCTGTTGATGAGCTCACGGCTCCACACCAGTTGACCTCTAGAATCGAAGCAGGTATGATGGACAGCGACTACGTGAGCCAGCCTCACCACAAGCCTGCGCATGCAGACAACCAGGGCAGCAGGCAAAAGGAGCAAAGCTATGACAGCTATCGAGATGAAGCCTGGCAGCTGGTGGATCGGCGTCAACATCAGGTCGCACGATCTCTTCGAGGGCCTCTGGCCCATTCCCCACGGGGTGTCGCTCAATTCCTACCTGGTCTGCGGTCGGGACGTGGCCCTGATCGACCTGGTCCGCGAGTGGAGCGGGAGTGCGCGCACCTACCTTGACCAAATCGAGTCCACAGGGGTGCGCCCATCCGAGGTGCGTTATCTCATCCTCAACCACCTTGAGCCGGATCACACCGACTTTATCAATACGTTTCGGCGCATCGCCCCGGGGGTTGAGATTCTCTCCACGCCGAAGGGGATCGAGATGGCTGGGCATCTGTTTGGCATCTCCGAGGGTGTCCGCACCGTACAAGACGGGGAAGAGCTTGACCTGGGCGAAGGCAAGAAGTTGGTCTTTTATCACACACCTTTCGTCCATTGGCCAGAGACCATGGTCACCTACGAGGCGGATTCCGGCATCCTGTATTCGTGTGACGCCTTCGGTGGGTTTGGCGCCCTCAAAGGCATCCTGTTTGACGACCAAGTACAGGAATGCGACTCCCAGTTCTACTATGATGAGATGCTGCGCTACTATGCCAACATCGTGGCCAACTTCGCGCGGCCAGTTCAGAATGCCATCAAGAAGCTGGCAGCCCTGCAGATCGCGATGGTTGCCCCCTCCCACGGGCTTGTCTGGCGGGCGAAACCCGCCGAGGTCATCGAACGCTACGCCAGGTTCGCCGGCTACTCCAGTGGAGCGGCGGAGAGGGGCATTACCCTGATCTGGTCCAGCATGTATGGCAACACCAAGACGGCCGTTGATGCGGTGATGCGCGGCATTGCCAGTGAGAACGTACCCATCGACCTGTTTGAGGTTCCGACCATACACGAATCCTATATCTTGGCCTCGATCTTCAAGAACCGGGGAATAGCGGTTGGGGCTCCCACCTACGAGGTCGGCCTGTTTCCCCCGATGGCCCACCTCCTGGATAGCGCGGAGCGGAAGCATATGCGCAATAAGAAGGCCATTCGCTTTGGCTCTTTCGGTTGGTCAGGCGGGGCACAGAAAGAGTTCGACGCGTTAGCCGAGTCGCTGCAGTGGGAGCAAAAGGGCACGCTGGAGTTCCGAGGTGCGCCGACGCCGGAGCAGCTGCAGGAGGCCCAAGAACTGGGCGCTGCCTTTGCACGCAGCATCCGCGATGAGGATTAGGGAGCCCAACTGACCCAACGTTCACCATCAGGCAGCAGAGCGGTAGCGCCGGTCGGCGCTGCCGCTTCTTTGTGGACTCGTGCGCAGCCCAGACAGCATGCCATGGCTGCCTTCGACCTCCCAGACGGTGCTGTCCCAGTCACGGGCTAGACAGGCCACGTAGCGCACCTCAAAGTCGGCAAAGCACGCCGCGCTTGCCGCGCGCGCTGTATTGCATCCATCAGCCTGTCCTGGACTCTGTTTCCCGCGAGCGGCCTGGGCGGAACCAAAGCTGCGGCAACATCGTCTAGTTCTCGCAACCACGAAACCAAGAGGTGTCAAAATGCAAGTCAAGCATTTGTTGAGCAGGCTCACCATGACCACCGTGCTGCTGATCACCACGGCATGCAGCCTGGTTGGGCAAGAGACGCCATCAGCGCCCATGCCGCCGCTCGACGAGGGCAAGGCCTTCACTTCGGTCTCTGTCGATGGCACTGCGTTATCGTTTGAGATCCCCTCGGGTTGGTTGTCCATCAACGAGCCGGCCTGGGAGTGGTCGCCCACTGGCACGACCGAACGGCGCGTCGGCATCCGCTGGCAGACCCTGACGCCGCCTGCCGAAGCAGAGGCCGCCATGCTGCCGCAGAACGCGGTCGGCCTTTCCGCCAAGTCGCTGAGCCTTTCGTGGGCCAGAGGCCGTCGCCACACAGTGGAAGTCTATGCGACGCCAGCACCAGCCCAATCGGGCGAAACAAAGGCAGAGATCATTGCTGTCGAGACCCATTGTCTGCTGACGGTCATGCAGGGCGCCAGCCGCGTGGTCTATGACCTCTTTGCCAGCGCACCGGATGCTGAACAACTTGCCGCCCTTGAGCCCGTCCTGACCCGAATGCTCGAATCTTCGGCGTTGAGCAAGTAGCCAGGCCAGGAGCATGGCGAGCTCGGAGGCGCCGCAGACGTGCGTTGCTTCGCAACAGTAGGCCACTGCAGCGCCCTATTTGCCGAACAAAGCGGCCAAAACGAGACAGAGCCACCAGGAGTCGTGCAACCTGGTGGCTCTGTTCTTTTACTGTATGCTAGCGCCGTGCTCTATTGTTCTTTGGCTTCCGGCATGAAACGCAGAATGTCGCGCCGCCTCAACTGCGACTTGCGGTCGAGCTCCTCAGAGGCTAGCTCTGCGGAAACCAACCTCTCCACGGCGGACACCCAAGCACCGGACTTGACCGGCTCGTGGCGCACGCGATGTCTGCGCACCAGTAGGGCTTCGGGTACCGGGCACACGCGCACACAAGCCCCACAATAGACACAGACGCGCTCGTCCAGCTCCACACCTTCGTCTTTCACGAACAAAGCACGGGTAGGGCAGATCTCGGCACAGGGGCGACAGCCCGAGGGACAGAGGCTCGCTTGCAGTCGGATTAGCCCTTCGAAGGGGTGCGTGGCGGCAAAGGCCTCGGGACAAGCAACCTCGCACTGCTTACAGTAGATGCAGCCCTCGGTCTCCACCTCGACCGCTCGCACCTTGCTCACACTGCCAGCGGCCGTACGGGTGACATCCACCTTGATCACATCTGTAGGGCATGCCTCCACAACCACATCTGCCCTGCCCTTGGGCAACTTGGCCGCATCCCAGCTGATCTCCTTTGTCAGGATCGGGAAGGCTCCACACTCTTGAATCTCCAGCTTGGGCACGCCGTCCACGATCATGCTTAGCGCGTTTACCGGGCACACCACCACACATTCACCACAGAAATTGCACTTGTCGGGATCGATGTCCACCGTCGGCCGTCTGGTCAAGCTGCCATGCTCGACTGCCCCTGGCACGAATTGCACAGCCTCAGTTGGACACACGGCTTCACAAAGCTCACATCCGACGCACTTGATCCTGTCAAGCAAGAGCTGGTGATGGCGTGTCAGCATTCGGCGATCGAGGGTCAAGGCCTCCGCCGTGGATTGCTTCTGTGTTGCACCGCGTTTCATGTCGCCTCCTGCACGATGGCTACGGAGCGAGGGCTGCTCGCGCGCCTGAGCTTTAGTCTCGGCTGAGCACCTGCACGAGCTCGCCCCGGTGGTCAAAGATGTTGAGGGTCAAAGGCAATTCGCCAGGCAAAGCGTGCGTGGCGCAGCCGAAGCAGGGGTCATAGGCGCGAAAAGCCATCTCCACCTGGTTGAGAATCCCCTCAGATACCACCCTGCCAGCCTTGATCAGCCCTGCCGCCGCCTTTTGCACGGACATACAGATGGCTGCGTGGTTGTTTGTTGTGCCAACGACGAGGTTCACCTTTTGCACCAGTCCGCGCTCATCTGTGACATAGTGGTGCGTCAAGGTACCGCGCGGCGCCTCAACGATGGCGACACCCTCGGTCGGCACGGCTGTGGGAATCGTGCGCACATCGGGACTGGTGATCTCGGGGTCCAGCGTGAGCTCCAGCGCCCTCTCCGCCGCATAGAGCAGCTCGATGAGCCGTGCCCAGTGGGTGGCCAAGGTCGCGTGCACGGGCTTGCCCCCCAGGGTGTCATAGAACTTTTCATAGGCTTCTTGCGCCAGGGGGGTGGCCATCCCGCTCGCTGCGTTGCAGCGCGAAAGCGGTGTGGCGCGGTACACGCCGCTGTCGATGCCATCCACAAAGCCCTTCCAGCCTACCTTCTTGAGATAGGGGAACTTTAGATAGGTCCACGGCTCGACGCGCTCGACGATGACATCCAGGTATTCCTCAGGCGCGTACTTGACAAACTCCTTGCCGTCAGGGTCAACCACGCGCACCTTGCCGTCGTAAAAGTTGGTGCGATTCTGCTCATCGACCAAACCCATGCTATAGGTCCGGTGGGTGTAAGTATCGCTGAGCACCATGTCCACATATTGCTTGTTCTTAAGCACGACGTCCTCAAACAGGCGTAGCGACAGCTGGCCGAACTCGACCCCATTGCGGGCGATCTGCTCCAACCGCGCGCGCTCTTCCTCGTTCAGGGGGTGGCTGACGCCGCCCGGCAGCCCGCACACTGGATTGATGTAGCGCCCTCCGATGATGCCGACGGCCTCATGGTTTTCCTGCAGAGCCTGGATAACCTGCTTGCCGATGTCGAGGCCTACTGTGGCAATCACACCAAAGATATTGCGATCAGCGGGCTTGGCCTCGGGGCCAACCACGAAATCGGGGCCTCCCAGGATGTAGAAATGGGTCGCATGGTCCGCGACAAAGAAGTAGCTGTACATCAGCTCGCGGATCTTTTTTGCCGCCGACGGCGGATCCACGTGGTAGACCGCATCCGTGGCTTTGGTCGCCGCTATGTGATGCGCAGTCGGACATACCCCGCAGATACGCTGCGTCAGCCAGGGCATCTCCTCGACCTTGCGCCCTTCGCAGAACTTTTCAAAGCCGCGCAGCTCTGGGATCTGGAAGTAGGTGCGCGCCACGTTGCCTGCTTCATCCAAGAAGATGTTGATGCTCCCATGCCCTTCCAGCCGGGTGATGGGATCAATCCGGATCTTGCGTGGTTGGCTCATCGTTTCTTTTCCTCAGCCCACTTGATCTTCTGCAACAGGGAATCGGCAAGGCTGAACTGATAGAGTGTCCCCGTCGGATCCTCGATCTGCTTCACCAACTCCTCTACATCGGTTTCGGGATCAATGACCGCCATAAGCGCGCTCAGCATCTTGGCGCCCTGGTCAGCCACACCTTCCGGCGGACCATAACAGCCCCGACAAGGCATATCGGCGTGGATACAAGGGCGGCCACAGCCAGCGCGTGTAGCCGGGCCCATGCAGATAATGCCCTGCTCCAGGAAGCACCTCTTGGGGTCGGCAATGATCTCATGGGGCCGGTGGAAGCGTTTCACCTTGGTGCCCTCACGAATGCGCTCGCAGTCTTCGCATAGGTTCTTGGTCCCTGCTCCGACCACCGCACCTGGCTCGGGCAGCTTGCCGTCAAAGATTGCCTGGAACACATTCCAAACCTGATCCACAACGGGAGGGCAGCCTGGCACAAAGTATTCGACAGGCACCACCATCGCCAAAGGCTTGACCGCATCATAGAACTCGGGCAGCTCCAGCTCCCCTTCGGGCACCCTGCTACAGGTCATTGGTATGATCGCCTGCGGGTTCTCCGTGGATGGTGTCTCCTGGTAGACACGCGCCATGATGTCACCACGATTGTAGAGATTGGCTAGGCCAGGAATGCACCCCTCGTAAGCGCACGAGCCAAAGGCGACCATAACCTTGGACTTGGCCCGCAAGAGCTTGGCGATGTGTTCATTCTCAGAGTTGCGTACGCTGCCATTGTACAGGCAGACATCGATATGGCCGTCTGGCATGGCCTCCACGTCCTTGTACTTGAAATCCATGGCCGCAGGCCAGAACAGGATCTCCGCCTTCTCAATCAGCGTAAGCAGCTTCAGGCCCAACTCCACCACAGCCACGTCACAGCCGCCGCAACTGGCCGCCCAGTAGATGGCAAACTTGAGTCTTGTATCCGTCTTGGGCATTGTCTTCTCCATCGCGTTAGCCGACTATCGGCGCGGCCGCCGCACGCTCGGTCGTCTCGGCGAGCATCGCTTCAATCAAGCTCGGCAGTCTCCCGCGCTCGTCTGTGCCTATCTGCACGAACCGCACTCTCTCG
>DIVN01000141.1 GCA_002435875.1 Anaerolineales bacterium UBA6131 | reverse complement strand
ACCGCGTTGGTGGGTATGTGCTGCGACAGGTCAAAGCGCAGCAGAATACGGGCGCGACCGTCGTAGTTTGTCTCGAGGTAGGGGCTTTGTCCAAAGTTGGTGCGATCGGCATTGGCGTCTAGCGTTGTGTCCGAAACGCCGGCGTAGCCGGCTTCAGGTGCAAGACCCAGGCGGAACTCGAACGTCTGAGGCAGGCCTGGCGCGATTGGTGTGTAGGTCGTGGTCGGCGTTGCCGTGTCGCCCGCCGTGGGGGATACGCTAGGCGTTGGGGGCACCAGCGTCACCGTCGTCGTTGCTGTGGGGCTGCTCGTTGGCGAAGGGCTTGGCGTGGGAAGGGGCTGTGTGGTCGTGGGCGATGGCGTCAGTGTCGCCGTTGCGGTAGGCTCTGCTGGCTGCATGACTATCTCCAGCAGCGGCCGGTCAACCGGCTCACGCCACCAGTTAGAGCTGCGCAGGATGTGCTCGTTCGAAGCGCCCGCGGCGGCCAGCGCCAGCCCATAGTTGGCTGCAGAGCCGTCAGCCCACGCTCTCACTGCCGAGGTCACATCTATCACGTAGAGCCTGCCCGACGTTGAGAAGGTGGCGCTGGCAAATGGCTCCGCTGCCCGGTCGGTGCCAGCGCCGCTGCACCCCGGCGAACTCCACGGCACACCGTCCTTTGCACTGACCCATGTCGCCTCGCGATCGACCCAGGGGCGCAGTACCTGGTAGGCCTGCACAGTGACGGGCAAGGCGGAAGCCGACAGGTAGGATCTGACCGTCAGCGTGGCTGCCACGACCTGCGAGCCTGCGGGAATCGCCGACAAGTCAAAGCGCAACAGCGCCGTGCGCAGGCCTGACCAGATGCGCAAGCTGTCCGGATCGTTCAGCTCGTAGCATATCCCGGGGTGGACACCATCGAGGTACACGTCAGAGGCGCCGACATAACCGTCCAGGCCCTGTTGCAGCCTGATTACTACAGTGTCCGCAGCGACCGCTTGTGCTGCTGGCCCGCCGGGCGTGGCGGCCAGCGCCAGACTGGGTATCAACGTCGCCAGCGCCATCACAGCCAGCCAGAGAGGTGCGTGCCTCGCCGAGTACTGCGGGCGGATCTCCGCGCACGCGGAGACAGCTATGTAGTCTGGATTACAACCGTGCATGACCTCATTCTAGCGTATCGCGCACAGGCCACCAAACGGCAAGCGGATGAAGCGCACAAGGGGCTGTATTGCTGCCCCCGCCTCCTCGTGGCTAGGGCACCAGCTTGTTCTCCAGCGCCAGACGAATGGCCTCGGCACGGTTGGTGGCTCCAAGCTTCGAGAGCACATTGCTCACATGCGCCTTGGCAGTTGATCGCGTCACGACCAACCGCTCAGCAATCTCAGGATTGGTCAGCCCGCGCACAAGCAGCGCCAGCACCTGCCGTTCTCGCGGGGTCAAATCGAAACCCAGCTTGGGTCCCTCGGTGGCCGTCTGAACCAGAGCTTGCACTGCCTCAGGCGCCAACGTCGATCGGCCCGCTGCCGCGGCCCGTATCGCTTCGGCCAGCTCGAGCGCAGTGACGTTCTTGAGCAGGTAGCTAATGGCGCCTGCCTCCAGTGCTTCACGAACCAGGTCCTTGTCCTGAAAACTCGTCAGGGCGATGACCTGAATCTCGGGGAATTTGCTCCGGATCTCCCGAGTCGCTGCCCCGCCGCTGACCCCGGGGAGCTTGAGGTCCATCAGGACCACGTCTGGATGCGTGCTCGCGCACAGCCGCACGGCCTCCTGGGCGTTTCCCGCCTCGCCAGCCAGCTCGAGATCATTGTGGGCTCTCAGAAAGGTCCCCAGGCCCAAGCGTACCATTGGATGATCGTCCACGAGAAGAACTCGGATCCTTGGTCTGCTGCTCATCACTTGCCCGTCCTTTGCTTGTCGTGTGTCCAGTCCATCGTACGGCGATCCTGGTGCCTTCATCGGGAGCACTGGCGATGGTCAGCTCCGCCCCCACTGCCTCTGCCCGCTCGCGGATGATGCCGAGCCCCAGACGATCGGCGGGAACGTCAGCCATGTCAAAGCCACAGCCATCGTCGCGGATTTCCAGCTCAACCGTGGCTTCATCGGTGCCGCTGCCCGGTCCCGGCTGCAGACAACGCAGCTGCATCGCGATGCTCCTCGCATTTGCGTGTTTTACTACATTGTTCAGCGCCTCTTGAGCGATTCGGTATAGGGCGACGTGCACATCGGGAGGAAGCACACATTTCTTGTCGACGCTCAAGTGGACCGGCGTCTTGCAGCGACTGCTTAACGCGTCCGCCAGTTGGCGCAACAGATCGGCCAGGTTGGTCTCGACCAACGCGGCGGGGCGCAGCTCCAGGAGCAGCGAACGCATCTCGGCCAGCGCGCCTCGGCTGAGCTTTTTCAGCTCGTTCAGCAGCCCTATGCCCTCCTCTGGGGCTCGCTGCCAGATGCTGGGGAGGGCTTCTGCGATCAAGCTGGCCGAGAAAAGGGTTTGCGTAACCGCATCGTGCAGGTCCCGGGCCAGTCGACTGCGCTCGCTTTCGGCCGCCATGTGCTCGATGCGCTCGCGCAATTCTGCGTTGGCGATGGCTAGCGCGGCGTGCTCCATCAGTGTCAGCCCCAAATCTACGTCTTCGATGGAGAACCGTCGCGGCTCGCCGTAGTAGACGGCCATGCCTCCGCAGATGCCCTTAGCACTGACCAAGGGGAACAGAGCAAGCGCGCCGGCAGCAGTCCCTCCCGAGGCCTCACTGAGCAGACTGTCGCTGTTCAGGTTGGGTACGACCAGAGGCTGGCCGGAGCGAACACTCTGCGCCATCGCTTCCAGTGCAGCTCGCCTTTGCTGCGGCGGCCAAGTGTGTGCCGTGGCTGCATACTCACCCAGTACCGAGGGGTATTCGCCAGCATCGCATCGAAAGAGTACTGCCCTGTCCGCCCCCGTGAGCATCACTGCTTGCTGGGCAATCCGATTCAAGCTCTCCTGCAGGCTGCGCTCCGAGTTCAAAAGCACGAGGATCTCCTGCAAGCCCTCGGCCACCAGCCGCCTGCGCTCTATCTCATAGGTCCGTTCGTCAACGAGCTTCTCCAGGCTTGCGGCCCGCGACTGGATGCTTCGTATACGCACCTTGTACCCAACCACCAGACCGGCTACCAGCACCAGTCCCACGGCCGCCCTGAATTGCCAGAGGTCCCAGATCGGCGGAGTCACCGTGATGCGCACCGAAATGCCCTCACGATTCCACACCCCATCGTTGTTGCTTCCCCGGACGCGGAAGGTGTACTCGCCTCCCCTTAGGTTGCTGTAGCTCTGGTAGCGGCGGGTGCCGGCGTCGACCCACGCCGTGTCAAGGCCCTCCAGTCGATACATGTACTGGTTCTTCTCTGGAGCGGTGTATTCCAGAGCGGCAAACTCAAAGGCAATCAGGTTGTCTCGATACGAGAGCTGGATGTGGCGGTTGTCGGAGATGTCTGTCACCACAGGGCGATCAAGGACTCGGAGGGCGGTGACCACCACCGGCGGCACGAACGCATTGTCCTCCACCCGCGGCGGGTNNCGTTGATTCCCCCGAAAAGGAGCTCGCCGCTGCGAGCCATGCCACACGCGCCGGCATTGAACTCGTTGCTCTGCAAGCCGTCGCTCACGTCATAATGGCGGAACGAGTTTCGAGATGGGTCATACTTGCTGAGACCCCGGTTTGTCGAGAGCCAGAGCAGGCCACCCTGGTCTTCGACGATGCCATAGATCACGTCACTGGGCAGGCCGTCCGTCTCCCGAAAGTGCAGGAATTGCCTGGACTTGGCGTTGTAGCGGTTGAGCCCCGCCCCCCAGGTGCCTACGTACAGGCGCCCAAGAAAGTCCTCTGCCAGCGAAAAGACATCATCGCTACTGAGACTTCCTGGGTTCAGCGGATCATGACGGAAGGATTCGAACTGGCCAGTCAGTCGGTCAAGTCGATTGAGGCCGCCGCCCATCGTGCCAACCCACAGCGTACGATCCCAGCCTTCGTAAATGCAGGTAATGGCATTGTGACTGAGGCTGTAAGGATCGTTCGGGTCGTGCACATGGCGGCGGAAGCGGCCCGACCTGCGATCGAACTCATTGAGGCCACCTTCAGTTCCTATCCACAGGGTGCCCGCCGAGTCCTGGTAGACCACGGAGATGGCGTTGTTACTCAGACTGTTGGGGTTTCCAGGCAGGTGAAGATAGTGTACGAACCGCCCGGTGTTCCGCTGCAAGCGATTCAGACCGCGGCTCGTGCCTACCCAAAGCACCCCATCCCGATCTTCGAGGATGCTGTGCACCGAATCAGATGTCAGGCTGCCCGGATTATCTGGCTCATGTGAGAAATGCGCCCATTGGCCTGTGGAGCGATCCAGGACGTCGAGGCCTGCGCTCTCCGTCCCGATCCACAGCAGGCCGAGGCGGTCTTCGCACAGCGCCAGCACGTTGTTGTCGCGCAGTCCGCCAGGGTCGTTGGGGTCGCGTCGAAAGTGGTCGAACTTCTTGTTAAACCGGTTCGACTTGCTCAACCCCGCGCCAAACGTGCCAACCCACAAGACGCCGCTACGATCCTCGTGTATCGACTGTACATCATTGTGGCTCAAGCTGTCCTGGTCGAAAGGGTCTGTGCGGTAGTGAACGAAGGTCCCTTCAGGCTCAAGGCGGTCCAGACCTCCGCCATTCGTGCCGATCCACAGGAATCCGGCCCTGTCCACGAAGAGTGCTCGTACGGCATTGCTGCTCAGGCTGCCCGGTACCGAGGGGTCGTGCGCGTAGCGCACGAAAGGGCTGCTGGGGTCGTCAAGGCGGTTCAGGCCAGCGCTTTCGGTGCCGATCCAGAGTACACCCGCCGCGTCCTGCACGATCGCGGTCACCGAGTCGCTGGAGAGCGAAGTGGAGTCCTCTGCCACGTGCCGGTGGTGGACGAACCGTCTTCTTTCCGGCGCATAGAGGTCGAGTCCGCCCCCCTCCGTGCCTACCCACAGACGGTGACTTCTGTCCTCGTAGATGGCGGTCACGGCACCGTCACTCAGGCTTTCAGAGTCGGTTGGATCGTGCCGCAGGTGCTCGAAGGTGGCCGTGCGCGGGTCGAACCGCTCCAGGCCCTTGCGGGTTCCGATCCAGAGGATATCCAGATGGTCCCTATAGATGCACAGGATCTCGTCGTGCACAAGGCTGCCCGCATCTTGCGGGTCGTGCATGAAGCGCTGAAAGCTCGAGGTTGCCAGGTCGAGTCGGTTCAGCCCGCCCCCCCGCGTGCCAATCCAGAGCTCCCCTTGGCTGCCTTCCTGCAGGCACGTAATCTGATTGTCGCTTAGGCTTGCTGAGTCTGTCGCATCGTGGCGAAAGATGGTGAACGTATAGCCGTCATACTTGTTCAGGCCATCTTCTGTGGCGAACCACATAAAGCCGCGATAGTCCTGCACGATCGCGTGCACACTGCTCTGGGATAGTCCATCTTCGATGGACAGATGGTCAAAGCGGATATCGTTGTCTCGCGGGGGGCTCTGGCGTGGTCCAACCACCGCCACGATGTCGTCGTCGGACTCGATGCGCGGCAAGGTCACGGTTGGCACGACGATTCGAGTCGCGCTGCCGTCTTGCGCATCGCCGGACGGAGCAGAGAGGCACAGAGCGAGCAAGGCCGCGGCCATGGCGAAGAGAGCGCCCACCATTCTGGATTCCATCGTGGGGCGGGAGTATGTGCCCTGGAGATGCTCAGCGTGAGAATTCATGTCGGCAGCATCATACCGTGGCCGACTTGGCCGCGCAAGTGGGTACGTCCGTACAAAGGATTGCCTGTCGGTAGTTGGTGAGCTCGCGTCAGCAGCCGGCAATAGAGATGCTCCCCATGCCGGCCGCAGTGGGGAGCATCTTGTGCCCCTGTGAGGAGGAGCAGATTGCTGCCTTGTTGCTGACTTGGTGCTTTGCCTCAGTCAACTAAGCTTGACACCAGTATACGCAGCTTCCGATTGTCCTTCATCAGCCACCTGGCGGATTTGGAGCCTGGCCACCTGGCCGATATCACGTCGCGTGAGGACGCGGCCACAAGCAGCGTCTTTAGGACTCAGCTTTGACCATGCCTGCCGTGCAGCGTAGCGGGTTGTACTGCACAACGGTCGCTGCTATAATGGTCGACAAATCCAGCCTCGTGGGCGCAGCTGCACCAGCGCTGCCGCGAGGCACTGCTGCGGAAGGGAGTGCCCATGCCAGACACAAAACAAGACCTGGCACGCCGCGCTGGTGATCTGATGCGCCAGCGCTATCATTGATCCGAGGCCATTATGCTCACCGTGGGTGAGCATCTGATGGGCGGATCGCAACCTGAGGCCTTCAAGATGTGCAGCCTCTTTGCCGGTGGAGTTGGGGGCTGCCGCGAGGAAATGTGCGGGGCGCTCAGCGCTGGTGTGATCATCCTCGGCGCACTTTACGGGCGCTCGGCGCTCACAGATGATGAGCAACGGGCTAAACAACAGGCAGCCGAGTGGCGTGAGCGCTTTGTCAGTCACTTTGGCGCGACGCGCTGTGCAAGCATACGCGAGGAGCATGCGACATTGGAGGACGGCTGTGCACCCGTGGTGCAGCAGGCCGCCGCGCTCTTCCTGGAGCTGTTCTCAACCTAATCGATGCACATCTGCGGCCGGAACCATGGCGCTCGAGGCCTGCTGGTTGGTCTGGGGTCCGCCAGCATCATCGCGGCGAAGGGGCGCCACGTAGGCAGACCGCCAGTCTCAGCTCAACCTCCACGAGATCTCCACAATCGGGTGCTACGCTTGCGTTCGGTTTTGTTGCACCAGACCGCCATTTCGTATAGCAGTTCGGTCTGGACTGGCGATAGGAGGGGTTATATGACTCGGAAGGGCAAGTCGCGCTGGACAGCCTGGCTACGCAGGCTGTCGCAACTGCTGGTTGCACTCTACATCCTGGTCGCTTCGGTGCGCCACAGCACGTCGGCGGAGCATTTGCCGTCCGTCGATGCCCTGTGCCCATTCGGTGGGGTAGAGACACTCTGGACTCTTGTGCGTACGGGGAGATTGGTGCAGATGACCCATCCCTCCAACTTGGTGCTTGCGGTGGGCCTACTTCTAGGTGCGCTACTGGCCGGGGCCACGTTCTGCGGCTGGGTTTGCCCCTTCGGCGCGTTTCACGATCTCTTGAGCTGGATCAGTCGCAAGGTGCGCCTTCCTCAACTCACTGTCCCCAGGCGGCTGGACTCTCTCCTGACCTACGGACGCTACGTCACGCTCATTGGCATCCCCGCGATGACGGTTGCCACGGCTAGCCTATGGTTTGCCGGCTATGACCCCTATCGAACCATCTTCAGCCTGGGCTGGATCTTTGAGTTTGATCTCCAGGCTCATTGGCCAGCCTATTTGGTGGCCCTGTTGGTTGTGGTTGCGGGGCTGTTCATTCCACGCTTCTGGTGCCGCTATCTTTGCCCCCAAGGCGTCTTGTTAGGCCTCGTTCAGCGATTCAGCCTATTCGCTGTTGGACGGGATGAGCAGACCTGCATCGACTGCAAACGATGCGATCAGGTGTGCCCGTATCGCTTGCCGGTCTCGTCGAGTCGCACGGTG
>DIVN01000266.1 GCA_002435875.1 Anaerolineales bacterium UBA6131 | reverse complement strand
AGGATTCGCATTCCCCCAGGAGGAGGTGGGAACTATGGATAAGATTTGGCTGAAGAGCTATGAACCCCCGGTTCCACATTCGCTGCAGTATCCGAGTCGCCCGCTGCACGCGAATCTCGAAGAGTCAGCGCGCAAGTATCCAGATGCCACCGCCACGATCTTTCTCAATGGCAAGATGAGCTATGCCAAGCTGAATGAGCTGGTTGACCGCTTTGCTGCCGGCCTGCAACAAATGGGCGTCAAGAAGGGTGATCGGGTGGCCATATACCTGGCCAACTGCCCGCAGTTCGTGATCGGGTACTATGGCGCCTTGCGTGCGGGTGCGATTGTAGTCTCATTCAACCCCCTGTATGCAGCACCTGAGGTTGAGCATCAGCTCAAGGACTCGGGTGCCGAGACCATCCTGGTGATGAGCCGCTTCTATCCTATCGTCAAGAAGGTGCGGGCGAACACGCCACTCAAGCGGGTTATCGTCACCAACATCAAGGAATACTTCCCACCCGTGATCAAGATGTTGTTCACCTTGGCCAAGGAGAAGCACGAGGGCGACCGCCAGGACATATCGGGTGAGCCCAACACCTACTGGCTGCAGGATGTCCTCAATGAGGCTCCTGCCAAGCCGACGCCTGTAGAGATCACGCCGGATGACACCGCGTGCCTGCTATATACGGGTGGGACAACAGGTGTGCCGAAGGGGGCAGAGCTATCGAACCTGAATGCGATGTCCAATGCGGTAGCTTGCCGGCATTGGATCACAGACATTCAGGAAGCAAAGGAAGTTGTCCTGACCGCGATTCCGCTCTACCATAGCTATGGCATGACCACGTGCATGAACCTGTCGGTGTATTGCGCGGCGACCATGCTTTTGATCCCTAACCCACGCGATATCCCCGACATGATGAAGAATGTCAGCAAGCACCACCCCACCCTTTTCCCGGGTGTGCCGACGATGTATGTCGCGTTCAACAACTTTCCTGACATCGAAAAGTTCGATGTGACCTCGATTCGCGCCTGCATCAGTGGGGCAGCAGGACTGCCGGTGCAAGTCCAGAAGCAGTTCCAGGAGTTGACAGGTGCCAAGCTGGTGGAAGGCTATGGCCTTAGCGAGGCCTCGCCGGTGACCCACGCCAATCCCGTCTATGGAGTGAACAAAATCGGTACGATTGGCGTGCCATGGCCAGATACGGAGGCCAAGATCGTCGATCTGGAGACTGGCAAACACGAGCTGCCCGTGGGCGAGGTCGGTGAGCTGATCATCCATGGGCCGCAGGTGATGAAGGGCTACTGGCACATGCCGAAGGAGACCGAGATCACCCTGCGTGACGGCTGGCTGTACACGGGCGATATTGCCAAGATGGATGAGGACGGCTATTTCCAGATCGTGGATCGAAAAAAAGACATCATCATCGCGGGAGGGTTCAACATCTATCCCAGGGATGTCGAAGAGGTTCTCTACAAGCATCCGAAGGTTCACGAAGCCGTTGTGGCTGGGATACCCGACCCATACCGCGGCGAGACAGTCAAGGCCTATGTGGTTCTGAAACAAGGTGAAAGTGCCGAGGAGTCCGAGATCATCGAGTTCTGCCGGGGCAAGATCGCCAAGTATAAGGTACCGTCGGCGGTTGAGTTCCGTCAGTCGTTGCCCAAGACCATTGTTGGCAAGATTCTGCGACGCATGCTGGTGGAGGAAGAGAAGAAAAAGCTCGAGCAGAAGTCGTCCTAGGCGTCTCCTGTTCTGAGAAGAGAGTGCCCCCTGACTGCTGCCAGTCAGGGGGCACTCTCTTGTTTCGATTGGGCGGCGCTCAGGCTTTGCCTTGGCTGGTGCTAGCCGCCCCTTCGCAGAGTGTAGAGAGGCGTCTCATAGTCCCAGCCTGCCGACTGCTGCAGGGACTCATCGATTGCGGTGAGCTGGATCGGGCGGGATCGACCGGCTTCTCGAATCAGAGCGGACAATGCGGACTGCGCGTCCGTGGCGGTGCTGAGGGATCGCAGGGAGGCCTCGCGCTCGGACACCGCACGTCGGTACCAAGCAAAGGCGAGCAGGCGGCGGTCAACGACACTGGTATCCGCTCGCAAGCCGAGGCCATAGCGTTGGTACCAGAGCGCGAAGGTCTGCTCATCTCCTTCGGATAGAATCAGGGCACCTGGCTGAGCGGCAGCAAGAATGGTCTGGGCGTACGTGTGCGCCTCCCAGTCGCCGCTTAGGTCCATCGCCGAGTGGTGCCGGACCAGGGAGCGTAGTGGTAACATGGCCAGTGCCAGCGCGGCGGTACCAACAACCAGTCGTTTGCGGTAGTTGGTACCAGCCCACTGCTGAAGGCCACCCAGCAATTGCGCCGCCCCGTGGGCCAGCCAGCAGCAGAGGACGATGCCGACTGGTAGGAGATAGAGGTACGAGTCGGAGGTAGAGTAGGTGATGGCGTAGCAGGAGACAAGCGCAACGTACGTTAACTCTGCCCTGGTGGTCCGTTGTCCGAAGGTATCCCAGAGACCGAACAAAGCTAATGCCAGTCCCAGCACCCCCAGATCTCGCACCCATATGCCAGACCAAGCTGTGAACCGCTGCAGGGACTCGGTGGCAGGCAGCCTGAGGTAGGAGTGGTATGGTGCACCTGTGACCAGCCACAGGATGCCCTCCCAGTTGTCGCCGTACCCCCAGTTGGGCACAGGATTGGCCCTGGCACGCAGCGGGATGTACAGGTAGGGGATCAATCCGGCCACGAAGCAGACCGCGACACGGCGCATGCGTGTGAGGGTTGCGGATCTCCGGACGTCACCGATGAACGGCCAGCAAGTGGGAATGACCAAGGCCGCCGTGAGGTGATGGCCTACACTCAGGGCCAAGAACAGGGCCGCTAGACATGGCCTCAAAGGATGTCGACTTTCGATGACCCACAGCAGACTTACCATGACGAGGACGTGGAAGGCATACACCTCGGCAATCGTTGCCTGGGACCAGAGGAGCTGCCCAAAAGCAAACAGCCCTACAGCCCCCGAGCAGACCAACAGGCGCAGCAGTACGGAGAGCGCTGTGGGAAGACGCCTGTAGATGATGTGGAAGAGTATGCCCAGAGCCAGAGCAGCCGCGGCAGCAGAAAGCAGGTTGACCTTGTAGGCTGCATCGCCGCCAGGCAGCCTGGTCATTAGGTGTGACAGGATGATGTAAAGTGGATACCCGGTGGGGTGAGGCACTCCCAGGTTGATCGCCGCGGTGACCAAATCGCCGCTGTCGGCCCCGTGGTTGCGCAGCGTGATCGTTGGCGCCAGCGTGCTCAGATAGACAGCAAAGGAAAGCAGAGAAGTGAGCGCGGCACCCCAGAGTGACGGGTGCGCTACCGGTGCTAAACGACCAGTAGTCTGAACCGACGCAGTGGGAGTTTGGAGTTGCACCTAATCTGGCAGACCCATGCGGCTGCGAGGACTCAACAGGGCAGACGCTCTGGCGCGATGTCCTCGCGCCACGAGAGGCAGGTAGATACTACGTGCCCCGGGGACTGCACTGACCGACGGGGTTGCCGTAACGATCGGAGTCGACGTCAGGTTAGGAGTGCTGGACAGGGTAGCGGTGACTGTCGCGATGGGGCTGCCCGGCGTAAGAGATGCTGCGCTTGTCAGCGTGGGTGTCGGGCTCAGCTCAGGCGTGACTGCGGTTCCTGAAGGGGTGACGGTTGCCGAGGGGGTCGGCGTCTGCGGAGTCATGGATGGCGTGCCCGTAGGTGTGGGTTCGGGAGTCCATGTTGCCGATTGTGTGGGCGATGCAGTGGCGGCGGAGCTCGTGCCGGTCTGAGTGACCACCGGTTGCGGTGAGCCGGTGGCAGTCGCCGTGAACGTGCCCTCGGGCGTTGCAGTGTCGGTGCTCGTGGGTAGGCTCGTGGCCGTCGCGGTGCTCGTGCCGGTGGCCGATGGGAGCAAGACGGTTGTCAGCGTGTACGTAGGCGTGTTGCTGGGCTGTCCTGGTGAGGTCTGAGAGGGCGTGAAGGTCATCGTGGGGATGGTCGGGCCCATCATCGCGCGCGAGCGCGACCAGGACGTGTCGGCTGGGGTAACGATCGCCCAGACGCCAATCGCAATGCAGAGCACAAAGACGAACCTGGGCAGTAGTGGCCCGTGATTGGAGAAGCTGGCAGAGGCTCGGACTTGTTTCACTCTAGACGTACCCCCCGTGCGGTTGCCAGAGGCGCAGTCCACTGCGCTTCTGGCTGGTATGGCTATGAAAGGCGATAGGTGATGGTAAGCTTTGGTCGCAGGCTGGGTGCACCATCCTGACAACTCGCCAGGTAGAAGCTTGCCGTGGACCAGGCTGGTGTGGCGCGCAGCAAGACGCCGTTGTTGGGCAGCGCTCCGCCAATCCAGGCCTGGGCCAGGTTGGTCAGGGCGAAGGAGTACCACTTGTTTATGCCGGAGGTGGTTACTGAGCTTTCCGGCGTGGCGCTGCGGTCGGTGATGGTGTCCTCAGCACCCGGGATACCCCAAAGATTGCCGATCATNNGGCGCGGTTCCAGGTGGTTTGGCAGAGCGAGGTGGAGCGCAGGATGCGGAAAGCATCGATGGTGACATCGGCACCGCCCCATCCTGCCGCGTAGAGCTCGAGACGAGCATCGATGATAGACGCAGATGCGGGGATGGCGGACAGGTCAAAGCGCACGAGCGATGCATATTGCTGTTTGTAGCCAACGCGCAAGGGATTGGCACTGCAGTAGTTCTGATCCGGTGAGTACTTGTAGATGTGAGTATCCTCAGCACCGAGGTAGCCGTTTACCCCTTGCTGCAGGCTGATGGTGGTCTCGGCGGAGACAGTTGTTGGCGTGGGAGCAACGGGCAGCGTGTTGGTGGGCGTCGGCAGCGCGGGCTGTGTATTGGTAGGTGTGGCGACGGCGGTTGATGTGTGCGTTGCGGTGGCCGTCGGCACGATGACAGACGTGCTGGTGCTAGTCGCGCCGATGGTGGTATAGGTGGGCGTAGCCGAAGCAGTGCGGGTAGCGGTAGCCGTTGGCACAGATACGGTGGTCGCCGTCGATGTTGGCGTACTCCCCGAGGTGGCCGCGCGATAGGTGATGACGAGTTTCGGGTGGATGTTTGCCGCCGCGTCCTGGGCGCTGGTGAGGTAGAAACTGCTGGTAGTGGTCGTTGGAGCGCGCAGGAGGATGCCATTGTTGGGCAAGGTTGCGCCCACCCAGGCCTGGACAAGGTTGGTGAGGCCAAAAGAATACCAGCGGTTGATACCGGTGGTGGTCACAGAGCTTTCCGGTGTGGCGCTGCGGTCGGTAATGGTGTCTTCGGCACCGGCGACGCCCCAGAGGTTGCCGACCATGGCACGGTTCCAGGTAGTCTGGCAGAGGGAGGTCGAGCGCAGGATACGGAAAGCATCGATGGCGATATCGGCTCCCCCCCAGCCCTCGGCATAGATCTCGAGGTGTGCCTCGACGATGGACGCTGAAGCAGGAATGGAGGACAAATCAAAGCGCAAGAGCGACGCATATTGCTGTCTGTAGCCCACACGCAGGGGATCCGTGCTGCAGTAGTTCTGGTCTGGTGAGTACTTGTAGATGTAGGTATCCTCGGCGCCCACATAGCCGTTCACGCCTTGCTGCAGGGTGATGGTTGTCTCGGCATCGACGGTTGTGGCAGTAGGCGCAAGAGGCGCCGTGTTGGTGGGCGTAGGTACTACAGGCAGTGTATTGGTGGGTGTGGCGACGCTCGTGGCTGTGGGCGTAGCGGTGGAGGTCGGCACTACAACAGGTGTGTTGGTGCTGGTAGCGCTGATGCTGGTAGACGTCGCCGACGCTGTGCGGGTAGGGGTGGGAGTCGCCGAGGGTACAGTGGTGGCAGTGCTGGTTGGAGTGCTCTCCGACGCACTGGCGAGATACGTAACCAAGAGCTTGGGACGCGAGCTGGCCGCTGCGTCGTGCGCGCTGGCGAAGTAAAAGCTGCTCGAGGATACCTGGCCGCGCAGGAGTACGCCGTTGTTCGGCAGAGATCCGCTGACCCAGCCCTGGACCAGGTTGGTGAGACCAAACGAGTACCATTTGCCGATGCCGGAAGTGATCACCGAGCTTTCGGCGGTGCCGCTGCGGTCGGTAATGGTATCCTCGGCACCGGGGATGCCCCAGGGGTTGCCGATCATGGCGCGGTTCCAAGTGGTCTGGCAGAGGGCGGTCGAGCGCAGGATGCGAAAAGCATCGATGCCCATGTTCGCTCCACCCCAGCCCTTGGCATACACTTCCAGACGGGCTTCGACAATCGTCGCGGAGGCTGGGATTGTGGACAAGTCAAAACGAAAGATGCTCGCATACTGTTGTTTGTACCCGACACGCAGGGGATCGGTGCTGCAGAAGTTCTGGTCTGGCGAATACTTGTCTATGTAGGTGTCCTCGGCACCGGCATAGCCATTCACTCCCTGCTGCAATGTCACGGTAGTGGCGGGTTGGGTTACCAGGGCGGTTGTGTACTGGCGGAAGTTCAGGCCGAAAGCCGTGATCACGCCAGGATAGGTAGGGTAGCGGTAGTCGTACA
>DIVN01000128.1 GCA_002435875.1 Anaerolineales bacterium UBA6131 | reverse complement strand
GGGCTGATTCCAGGTAGCCTCCGCCACGGTGTTGGTGCGGGTAATGACGTGAACGCCAAAGCTGAATTCGGCGCCACTCCAACCACTGACATAGAGCTGCAGCTCGGCCGAGGTGACGATCGCTTCGGCAGGAATGGCGCTCAGGTCGAACTTGATCAGCGCATGGCGCCTCTGCTTGTCCCCAACGCGCAAGTCGGCGTCTTCCGCATAGTTGCGCGCGGGCGTCCAGGAGTAGATGTACGTATCTTGGACACCTGTATGCCCATCGAAACCTTCCTGGAAGACGACCGTATGGCCAAGTACGGCAGCCGCAGCAGCCCGCTCGTAGAGTACGAACGCACCTCCCGACGGAGCAGGCACCGTCTGGGCTAGACTGGAGCCCACAGCCAGCAGGGCCGCCAGCAGGGCTAGGATCGCTGCGAGTACTGCAGCCTTGGGTGGCTTGTTCATGCTGCGAATTGCTCCCTTGCGAAAGGTGAGGGAGGCACGAGAAGGCCTCTGAACGATCATTCGGGTCGCCCGATGCGCTTCAAGCCGGCCATGCCGGCCATCAGGCGTTTGATGCCTGTCTTGGCGAAGGCAACGACCAGCTCATCATCGCCTGCTCGCCTCTGCGAGCTGACGACGATGCCATCGCCAAACTGGGCGTGACGTACGCGGTCGCCGGGTGCATAGGCCGCAGCACCCTGTGCGGTGCGCGGGGAAGCAGGCTCCCGCGCGCCCATGCGCACCCGCGCTGGCGCACGCTCAGTTGCCCCCTGGATGAGCTCCTTGGGTATGTCCTTCAAAAAGCGCGAGGGCTCGCTCAAACCTTGCATGCCAAAGCGTGTGCGGCGAAAGGTGTGGATCAGGCACAGCAGGCGCTTGGCGCGGGTCATGCCTACGTAACACAGCCGCCGTTCCTCTTCCATTTCTTCTGGCTCACCCAGCGAGCGGTTGTGTGGGAGGATGCCTTCCTCCAGGCCACAGATGAAAACCGTGTCGAACTCTAGCCCCTTGGCCGTATGCAGGGTCAGTAGGGTGACCGCGTCGACCTCATCGCGCAGGTTGTCAACGTCCGATACGAGGGCCACGTTCTCCAGGAAACTGGTCAGCGCATCGTTGTCTGGCGCGTCATCATAGTCCTTGGCGACCGAGCGCAATTCCTGGATGTTCTCCCAGCGCTCTTCGCCTTCCTCTGTCCCGTCCTGCAGGAACTGGGCATAGCCGGAGTCGGCTACCACCCTGTCCGCGAGCTCGAGCACGGTGGACGATTCGCGCAGCCGGATCCACCTGCCAACCATCTCCTTAAAGTGCAGCAAGAGCCTGGAGCTACGCGCGTCCAGGCCAGCGGGCAGGCCGCTTACATCTGCCGTGGCTTTAGTTGTCGAGTCGGGCGCCTTCACCCGCTCCTCTAGCAACTGCAGCGCGGTGAACAAGGGCACGTGCTGCCCAACTGCCCAGGCGTCGAGAGCTTTCTGGCTCTTGTCGCCAATGCCCCTGGGTGGCACATTCAGAATGCGCTTGAGACTCAGGTCATCATAGGGATTGTGGATCAGGCGCAGGTAGGCGATAATATCCTTGACCTCACGCCGCTCATAGAAACGGGTTGCTCCAACGATCTTGTAGGGCAGAGCGTGCCGCAGGAAGGCATCCTCGAGTACGCGCGACTGCGCGTTGGTGCGGTACATGACCGCGCAATCGCGTGCCCGGCACGTGCCCGCTGCCACTAGATGCTCAATCTGGCTGGCCACGTACTCGCCTTCTTCTTGCTCATCATAAGCTTCAAAGACCTGAATGGGCAGCCCACGCGCCTTCTCCGTCCACAGTTTCTTGGGGGTGCGCCGCGTGTTCTTGCTGATCACTCCGCGGGCGGCATCCAGGATGTTCTGCGTCGAGCGATAGTTTTGTTCTAGCAGAGTCACCTTGGCCTCGGGAAAGTCCACGCGGAATCGACGGATGTTCCCCGAGTCGGCGCCGCGCCAACCGTAAATGCTCTGGTCCTCATCACCGACGACGAACAGGTTGCGTCGTTCGCCAGTCAGGGCCTTGACCAGCTGGTACTGTGCGCTGTCTGTGTCCTGGAACTCGTCTACCAGCACGTAGGTGTAGCGTTGCTGGTAGCGTCGGCAAATTTCGGGGTGCTCTGTCAAAACGCGCACCGCAAGCATAAGCAAGTCATCAAAATCCAATCCCTGGTTGGCCTTGAGCAGTTGTTGATATTGGGCGTAGACTCGGGCAGCCGCCTCATGCCAATACGTTGGTGGTGCATACTCGTCGGGCAGACACAACGAGCGCTTGGCCTTGGATATGGCCGCCTGGATGGCATTGGGCGTATACATCTTGTCATCCAGGTTGAGCTGCCGCAGCGATTGGCGGATAAAGCNNCAGCTGATCGTCTCTGTCGTATATGACGAAGTTCGGCGGCAAATCTATCGCCCTGGCCTCACGACGCAGCAATCTCGCGCAGATAGCGTGAAAGGTGCCCATGGTCAGGCGGTCCAGCGACTGCTCGCCAATCAGCTTTTGGAGGCGGCTGCGCATCTCGCGCGCTGCCTTGTTGGTAAAGGTGACGGCCATGATGCCGTGGGGATCGATGCCACAATCCTTGACCAGGTGTGCAATGCGATAGGTTAGTACACGGGTCTTGCCCGAACCCGGTCCAGCCAGGACGAGCATCGGGCCATCAAGGACCTGCACAGCAGCTTGCTGAGCAGAATTCAGTTTTTCCAAGAGATCCATGCCTTCTCCAAAGCGAGCAAAATGCATCGCCAATTCTACGCATATCGGCAGTTTTGTGCAACGAAATGGCGAGGTTTGGTGCTCTGAACCTGGCGGGATACAATGCACCGACAGGCAACATCGGACAAGGAGAAGCCCATGGATCGGACGCACTTCCCGGCTGAGCTGGCGGATATACAGGCCACATTGCCGGATCTGGTTGCAGAGATGGAGACACGCGTGCCGTATGCTGCAGCACTGGTTTCCCGCAATGCAGGCCAGCGCATCCGCGTAACTGACCGCGAGCAGGATGTCAGCGAGATGGAGCCACGACAGGGCATCGTGCTGACCGTTTGGACTGGCGCAGCGTTTGAGGAGGCGGCGAACAGCGACCTGCAGCCGGAGCGCACCAAGAGACTCGCGCGCGAGTTTGTCCGGTCGCTGCAGGTGGTGCCGAGCGCGGAAGTCATCGACCCGGGAGAGCCAGCACGCGGGCATTATGCGACCAGTTGTGAGATCGACCCCAACGACATGACGCCCAAGCAGAAGCTGGACCGCTGCCGCGAGCTCCATGCCAAGGCTCGAGGCCTGGATCCGCGCATCGTGAACGTGCAAGTAAGCTATCAGGAGTTGCACGAAGTTAAGGCTTTCGCCAACCGGGCCAGGCAGTTGTCACAGATCATTACTCGACTGCGCATGATGGTGGTCATGGCGGTTAGCGACGGGACACAGATTCGTTACGACTGGCTGGGAAAAGAGGGCACGGGGGGCCTCGAGCTCCTGGAAGTAACCGAGAGCGAGCTAGAATCGCTATGCCACAGCTCCGTTGCGCTGTTGACCGCTGAGAAGGTTCTGCCAGGCATGTGCGACGTGATCGGCTCACCTGACGTCTCCGGAGTAATCGCGCATGAGGCGTTTGGGCACGGTGTGGAGCTGGACATGTTTCTCAAACACCGGGCCCGTTCTCGCCAGTACCTGGGCCAGCAGATCGCGTCTCCGCTTGTCAGCATACTCGACGACCCCTCCTATGGTGGTGGCCACGGTTCGTATTTCTTCGACGACGAGGGCGAGCTTGCGCGGCCAACGTACATCATTCGCGACGGGGTATTTGAGCGCGGGATCTCTGATCTTGGCTCTGCGCATAGCCTACGCATGCCGCGCAGCGCCAACGGTCGTCGCGAGAGCATCGAGCGCAAGGTGTACGCGCGCATGTCCAACACCTTCTTCGCCCCAGGCACCACGCCGGTGGAGGCAATGATTGAGAGCGTGGACCAGGGCGTGTACCTGAACAAGACCTCGAGCGGCATGGAGGACCCGAAAGGCTGGGGCATGCAGGTGACCAGTCACTACGGCGAGGAGATCCGCCACGGGAAGCGGACCGGGCGCATCTTTGCGCCGATCGGCATCACCGGGTATGTGCCGGACATTCTCAAGAGCATCGTGGCCGTTGGCGATGACTTTCAGTTGAGCGGCGGTACTTGTGGCAAGGGGCACAAGGAGTGGGTGCCCGTGTCATCTGGTGGGCCACATCTCAAACTCCGGGCGAGGTTGGGCTGATGCTGAGCGAAATCAAGCGTCAAATCGAACAAACATCGGGCGTGCATGATTGGTCTCTGCGCGCGATCTCGAAAAAGAGCACGCAGCACTATGTGATCGGCGACAGGACCGAAAGCAGACGTCAGGTGACGACAGAGCGGGTGTTGGCGCATGTGCTAAACGACCACGCCGGCGCCAACGGAGATGGCATGTTTCGCGGCGAAACGCTCATCACGCTCCTGGAGAGCGATCGGCCGCGCCTGTCGGCTCGACTGAGCGATGCGGTCTTTATGGCCAGCCTCTCGGACAATCCTGTGTGGAGCCTGCCGGGCGCCTCCTCCTATCCGGAGGTAGCGATGACCGAGCCCGAGATTCAGACAAATCCCCATGTTGTAGCCGAGCAGCTCATCGCCCAGGTAGGCGAGGCGCTGCGCGACAAGCCGGGCGTCAGGCTGTCCAGCGCGGAAGCCTTTGTGGAGGAGGAGCGCGTCGAGTTTCTGAATAGCCAGGGTGCACAGGGGAGTCAGGTCGCGACGCACGTGATGTTGGAGATGGTCCTGTTGGCCGCCGGTCACGGCGACGAGATGGAGTCGAACATTGGATGTGAACGGCGCAGGGCGCGCGACCTGGATGTGGCCGACCTCGTGGACCGTCACGCACAGTATGCCAGGGATGCACTGGTGGCGACGGCCCCAACCACGGGGACCTATCCTGTAGTGGTCAGCGATGAGGCGCTTGACGAGCTGTTGATGGGCGGCGGTGACTCGCCGCTGGTGTTTGGCTCATCTGCGCAGGCTCGCTACCAGAAAATGACCTCCTGGCAGCCCGGGCAGTCCATTTTCAAGGAGGCGCCGGTGGGTGAGCCGTTCACCTTTTTCTCCAACGCGCTCTTGCCCTATGGTGTACGCAGTCGCGCGGTTGAGGATGATGGCCTTCCTGCCCAGCGTCTGTTGGTCGTGAAGGACGGGATTCTCGAACATCTGTGGGGACCCAGCCGCTATGCGGAGTACTTGCAGCTTCCGGCCACGGGCGCCTTTGGGAACATGGAGATCGGCGGAGGAAGCCAGTCCTATGATGCTCTCTTGAGCGAACCCGGGCCACTCTACCATATCGTGTCGTTCTCAGCCATGAGCCCTGATCCGATTACCGGCGATTTTGTGGGGGAGATACGGCTGGGTTACGAGCTGCGGTCAGGCCAGCGTCGCCCGGTGCGAGGTGGCTCAATTAGTGGCAACCTTCTGAGCGCGCTGGCGGCAGCCAGGTGGTCCAGCGAGACCGCGTTCCTGGGCAGCTATCACGGTCCGCGAGCCGCGTACTTTCCACAAATCACGGTGGCAGGTGCATGACGGTGAGTCGGCGCCTCGCTGCCAATTCTCCGTCCGTTTGGCCTTTCGGTGCGCTTGATGCTATATTGTCCAGAATTGTGTTCCTTGGGCTCGAGCTGCTTGTGGAGTAGAGTATGAGCGAGTTCACAGTCGAGTTTTTCGGGTTGCCGCGGCGACTCAGTGGGGTGAAGGAGACTATTGTCCAGGTCGCGGATGATGCGACCCTGCGCGATGTGGTGCGCGGCCTGGTGGAGCAGTATCCTTCGTTTGTCGGGCCGCTTGTGGATCCCGTTACCTTTGGACTTCGCGAACCCTACTTTTTCAACATCGATGCGCGTTTCGTGCCCCGTGACTTGGAGTATCGCCCTCAACTAGGGCAGAAGCTTCTGCTGCTGTTTGTGGAGGCAGGAGGCTGATACAACGGCAGAGCGACGCGTACTGGCCACAATTCGGATGTGACTGGCGTACCAGACGGGGCATGGCGGGCCTGACCCGGAAGGTTGGTGCCAGCTGGCCTCAGTTCGATGGCTAGATCACCTTGTATGTCCAGGAGAGGTCAATGAGCGAGAATGGAGATCTGAGAATTGGCGTTTACGTGTGCCACTGTGGCTCCAACATCGGGAGCGTCATCGATCCGAAGGCGGTGGCAGAATCTGCTGCAGCGCTTCCGGGCGTGGTCTTGACGAATGATAGCCTGTACACTTGCTCAGACGCCGGACAACGCCAGATCCAGGAAGATATCAAGAAGCACAAGCTTAACCGGGTAGTGGTGGCTGCATGCTCGGTCAGATTACATGAGCCGACTTTCCGGGCCTGTGTAGCGGAGGCTGGCCTGAACCCCTTCCTATTCGAAATGGCCAACATCCGTGAGCAAGACACGTGGGTACACGCTCACGAGCCGGAGGCGGCGCTGGAGAAAGCCAAGGAGCTGGTGGCAAGCGCGGTTGCCAAGGCCCGTTTTCTCACGCCTCTGACCATGATCACCGTGCCGGTGACCAAGACGGCTATGGTCATCGGTGGTGGCGTCGCCGGCATTAGCAGTGCGCTAGACCTGGCAGACATGGGCGTCAAGACTTATCTGGTCGAGAAGGAGCCAAGCATCGGGGGAAGGATGGCGCAGTTGAACAAGACCTTTCCCACGATGGACTGTTCGATTTGAATTCTTGCACCCAAGATGGTTGACGCGGCGCGTCACCCCAATATCCAAGTAATGTCCTATACAGATGTCAAGCGGGTTGAAGGATTCATCGGCAATTTCAAAGTGCTGGTGGAGCACAAGCCTCGCTATGTGGTCATGGATCGCTGCAACGGTTGCGGTGCCTGTTCGCCCGTCTGCCCGATCGAAGTGCCCAACGAGTTTGAAGAAGGCCTGGCGCCACGCAAGGCGATCTACATCCCGCACAGCCAGGCTGTGCCGCTGCGCTATGTGATCGATCTTGATAATTGCATCAAGTGCTACAAGTGTGTCGACGCCTGTGGCAAGCTTGACGCCATCGATTTCAGCCAGCAGGCTGAGCAAAAGTGGCTGGATGTGGGCAGTATCGTGGTAGCCACTGGCTTTGACAGCTTTGACCCCTCGGCCATCGAGGCCTACGGCTATGGGCGCTATCCCAACGTGATTACCGCCCTGGAGCTGGAGCGCATCAACAACTCGGCAGGCCCCACGGCTGGCCAGATCATGCGCCCGTCGGACAAGAAATTCCCCAAGCGGATCGCCTTCATCCAGTGCGTGGGCTCACGGGACGAGCGCTACAACTTGTATTGCTCCGGCTTCTGTTGCATGTATACGATCAAGAATGCCCTGCAGTGGAAGATGACCTACCCAGACGCGGACATCACCATCTTCTACATGGACATCCGCACCCCGTCGAAGGGTTACGAAGAGTTCTACCGCCGGGCGCGAGAGGTGGGCATCCGCTTTGTGCAAGGCCGGCCCTCGATCATCACCGAGGACCCCAAGACCGGGAACCTGTTCGTGCAGGCCGAGGATGTAGGTCTCGGTCAGACGATCGAGATGGAGTCCGAGCTGGTAGTGCTGTCTACGGCAGCCGTACCGCGCGCTGATACGGATGAGATGGGCTCGATCCTCAACATCAGTCGCAGCCCCGATGGGTTCTTCATGGAATACCACCCCAAGCTGCGACCTGTGGACTCGCCGACGGACGGCATCTTCCTGGCTGGCGCGGCCCAAGGGCCGAAGGATATCCCGGCCAGCGTGGCTCAGGGCAGTGGCGCTGCCTCACGCGCGGCGCGCATCCTCAATGCCGACACCTGGGAAATCGAGCCGATCGTCGCGCATGTCTGGGAGGATCGCTGCATCTCAGCTCAGGGAAAAAAGTGCGGCATCTGTGCGACCAAATGCCCCTACAATGCGATCACCGTTGAGGTTGGTAAGGCAGCCGAGGTGACGCCTGCCAAGTGCCACGGGTGCGGCGGCT
>DIVN01000151.1 GCA_002435875.1 Anaerolineales bacterium UBA6131 | reverse complement strand
ATATTTGTGAAGCGCAACAGATTGAGCCTCCCCTCTGCTGCAGCATCGTACGTTACTTGCTCGCTACTTGCATAGCCAGGTTGTTGCGTGACCACCGTTTCTTCGCGGCGATCCACAGCCACCTCATTAATCGGTCGATTCTCAGACATAGTTGCTCCTTGTGTCTACTGTATTCTGGCCCGTATCGAGTGGACCCTTGCATCCCTCTCTGGTAGAAGGAACTGACGGCCGCCAGCGTCCAGTTGGTAGCCGCCGGACAGCCAGTCTTGACGGCCTGTCTCTTAGGACGGTTGGCAACTGTGCAGGCTGGCTTCGTCAAGAGGCCGCTATTTCGCATCCCACTTGCGTTTGGCATCGTGGGCAGCATCCTTGATCTTGTTCTTGGCATCGTGAGCAGCATCCTCAACCTTGTTCTTGGCGTCATGAGCTGCCTCCTTGACGTCATGCTTCACGGCGTCAGCAGCGTCCTTGATCTTCTTGTCGGTCTTTGACATAGGTTCCTCCTGGTGAAACTTGTTCCTGGCATCCTGAACGGCGTCCTCGACCTTGTTCTTGGCGTCGTAGGCTGCATCCTTGACTTCATTCTTGGCATGCTCAGCAGCGTCCTTGATGTCATTCTTTACGGCGCTTGCAGCAGCCTTGATCTTCTGTTCGGTGTTCGACATCGATTCCTCCTCATCGGCAGACTTGCGACCGCGAAATGCCTGGCGACACATCTCCTTGGGTCGCTTGGGATCGCAGGGCCAGGGCAAACCGATCAACAGACAAGAGTACCCTTTTCCACCTCGCCGATTGTCCTCGCCGGGCGACCTGAGATAGCCAGCATCAATAACCCAGGATTGCGTCTTTGGTAGCTTCGATGGCCGTGGATGCACGTTCCTTCTGCTTATCGAGCATCTCCTGTCCCTCGTGCTGTAGTTCTTCAGTCCTCTCGCGCACGCCGGCCGTGACGTCTCGAGCCTTGCCGCGGACCTGTTCCACCGCGCCTTCGACATCCCTCACCGTTCGATCGCGCAGGTCTATGCCTTCCTTGCGGATTGCATCCCGTGTCGCTTTCCCTGACTGTGGTGCCATCAGCAGCATTGCCCCCGCGCTTACCAGACCCCCCATGAGCAATCCAGCCAGGAACCCCCCTGCACGGCTGCCGCTTGAACTGTCCTGTTGTACATACTCGCCCATTTGTCTTTCTCCGTAGGTAGTGTGGTGCTTCTGGCTCGTCGTTAGATTGAGCCCCACCGGTATCTCTGTGTCTTTGCGGTCACGGGCCACGCGTCGGCACGACCGCTCGCGTGAACCCTGGTGAATTGCCTGCCGCCCTGGCGCTCCCAGATGTCAGCGCCGTTTCCTCGGCTAGAAAGGACGCTGTGCCAGCCGGGGTGGCACAAGCCTGGCATGTAGCCCGCTGAATCGCAGGCTCGGGTGCGGCGCTGCTTGTTAAAGACATCTGCTCATGTCCGTACCGAGGCAGCGCGTACAGTGGCGCCAGAGCTTCCTCCCTCGGTCTGACACACCCAGCATACCAGCAACCTTGTGGCCTGCCATCGGGAGAAAGATTGATCTTGGGCTACATAGAAAGAGACCGCCGTGAGGCGGTCTCTGATAGCTTTTGTTTGTGTGACCCACAACGAAAGTCGTGGGCAGGTTGGTCGGAAGACGAAAGATCAATCGTTGTGCGCGGGGCGACTCTACGCTTTCGTGCCTGGCATGTCCTCCGGCGCTGTCACTCCCTCTGATATGGCGTAGAGGGCCGCCTGCACGCGGTTTGCCAGCTGCAGCTTGCTCAGGATGCTGCTTACGTGTGTCTTGATGGTGGCCTCAGTGGTGGTCAGTTGCATGGCGATCTCGCGATTGCTCATGCCCTTGGCCACCAGGCGCAGTACCTCTACTTCTCGCGCCGTCAGCGCGTTTGGCGGAGGCGTCTTTTCCGTCGGGCGCCGCAGCTCTTGCAGCACTTTGACGGCGATGCTGGGATGCAGCGATGGTTCACCACGGCTAACCTGCTTTATGGCATAGATCAGATCAGCCGGCTGGGAGTCTTTGAGCAAATACCCCAGCGCCCCGGCCTTGATGGCTGGAAAGACCTTGTCGTCGCTGACAAAGCTGGTCAGCACCAGAATGCGTGCTCCGGCGTGTCCCGCAGTGATCTGACGGATGGCTTCGAGGCCATCCATCTCCGGCATCGCCAGATCCATCAGGGTCACGTCTGGATCCAGAGTCAGCGCCTGGGCCACCGCTTCCCGTCCATTGCTGGCCTCTCCTACCACGTTGATGCCCTTAACTTCTGACAGCAGAGCACATATGCCCTTGCGGACAATGGCGTGGTCGTCAACGATCAGTACCCGGATGGGCGTCCTGGCTGTGGAATCTATTCTTTGTTGTGTCATAATGGTGCCTCCACCTTCAGAGTGGTGCCACTCCCCGGCGCGCTGCGGATCTCCAGCTTGGCGTTGATGCGTTGGGCGCGCTCCTCCATGCCGTTCAATCCCATCCCGCCACCTTCCCTGGCCGTGGCTGGATCGTACCCCGTCCCGTCGTCCGAAATCTCCAGGCAGACGCGCTGGTCGTCGAACTGCAGATTGACTGCCACGTGCTGGGCCCGGGCATGCTTGACCACGTTGTTGAGGGCTTCGAGCGCGATTCGGTACAGGTCTTCCTCTATTGGGAGTGGTAGACGCCGCGCCCCATCCACGTGCATTTCGGTCTTCAATCCCGCGCGGCTTTCGACCGATGCCAACCGAATCTGGAGCGCGGGAGCCAATCCCTGGCCTTCGAGAATGGGTGGGTGCAATTCGAAGATGAGCAACCGAATATCGAACAGGGCCTCGCGAGCCATCATCTGCAGTTCTCGTAAGTTCTCCGTCGCCACGTCCTGTTTGCCAGCCGCGAGCGCCATGCGCGCCGCCTCGGCGTAGAGGGTCACACTGTAGAGCGCCTGGGTCACCGAGTCGTGCAGTTCGCGTGCCAGCCACTGTCGCTCTTCCACAATGGCCATCCGCTCCGCTCTGTGACGCAGGCGAGCGTTTTCGATGGCAATGGCAGCTACATCCGCGAGGTGTTGCAGAACGCGAACGTCATCCTCGGTGAATCCTCCTGGCTTGTTGGCCACGTTCAGGGCGCCGATGACGGTGCCCTCTACCAGCAAGGGCACCGTCAGCAAGGATGTGGGGGTCAGGGTCGGGGCCCGGGCTTCCACTGCCGTACCGGCATAGTCATTGACCAGCATCGGCTTGCCACTGCGCACAGCCTGGCCCGTGTACGTGCCCGCCACCGGGATCCGTTTGGCGCGCGGATCGGCGTGTGCGTCGTCGCTGGCCTCTCGCAGCCAGGTCTCTTCTTCCAGCAGATAGATGCCGTCACCTGCGGCGCCCGTCAGTTGGCGCGCCTCGCGGCGCACGATCTCGAACACTTCTTCGAGCGAGAGCCTATGCAACAGCGCGGCCGTCATCTGCTGCAGGCTCTGGCTTTCAGCCAGCCGCTGGCGCGTCTCATCGTGGAGTCGGTCGTTGGTATCGGCTTCGTTGGTCATTGGAAGACCTCCTTCGTGCGCCGATGCTCCGATCCTCAACTGAGCGAAGTTGCCGCAGGGATTATAGACGGACGATTTCGTGCCGCCAAATCGCGCCTCCAACTTTAGTAGCAGGCCACAGCGACTTGAGTCAGTGAAGACCGCTGGGGGCCTCACTTTGTATGGAGAAAAAGACCATTCCACTTGCCGATGGCAGCGGGCGGGTTTGAGGGTACGATAGCTACGAGCATTGTCAACATGATTATGTGCTGAGAGGCTTGTCCCATGAGGCAACCAAGGCAGGTGCTAATTGTAGATGATCGGAGCGCAGTGCGCCAGGCCCTGCAGGCACTTCTTGCCCTTTGGCCGGACGTGGAATGTGTCGGTGAGGCGGCAGATGGGCAAGAGGGTGTGAAGCTGGCGGCAGAGAAGCGCCCCGATGTCGTGCTCATGGACGTCCAGATGCGAGGCATGGGTGGCCTAGAGGCTACGCGGCTCATCAAGAGCGAGCAGCCAGAGGTCCGGGTCGTTGTGCTCACGCTGCACTCGGAGTATGAGGACGACGCGCTTGCTGCTGGAGCCGACGCCTTCCTGGTCAAGGGTGGCCCACCTGAGGCTCTGCGGGACGCTATCTGCAAGACTTCGATGCGTGAGAGCGGAAGTGGCGGGGGGTGTTGCCAAGGCACCGATGCCACGCAGAGGGGTGACAAGGTTGGCTTCGATCCGTCCACTTTCTTCGATTGCCTGAGGAAGAACACAGCGCGTCCCGTATATAGTATGCCTAAGATGATACCGTGGAATGCCAGCATCCCCAATAGAAAGGAGTTGGCATGGGCGAACACAGGCTGCGCTGGGAATCTGTAGTTCAACCGAGTGCCGTGCTCTTCGCCGGCTTGCTGCTCTGTGCAACCCTGGTCGCATTCGTATGCTGGATCGGTGTAGGCAAGACTGTGACACCCGTAGTCGCCGAGTCAAAGATCGTCAGTATTGGCGACTCTCAGGAGCTGATGGACGCCCTGCGCGGGGCCGGCGGTCTCGTCAGACCGGCCGGCGCATTCACCGAGCCGTTCTTTGGGGTTGGCGGTCAGGTTGTTAACGTAGACGGCACACTGGTGCTGGTGTTTGAATACCCGAGCCAGCGCGAGCGGGAGCGCGAGTCACAACTGATCTCTGTGGATGGCACCTCCGTGGGAGGCAGAGACATCAGGTGGACGGATCAGCCAAACTTCTGGGCGAGTGGACGTGTGATCGTGCAGTACCTGGGCAGTGACCAGGAGATGCTGAGCCTATTGCACAATGCACTGGGCAAGTCAATCACTGTGCATGAGCAGATCAGTGCAAGCAGCCAGTAGCAAACGGGAGTATCCAGTGAGCGCTTAATATGCGCTCTCGTAAAGGGAGGTGATTCAGATGCCAAAGCGAGATGGAAAAGGCCCCCCAACTGGGGCGAAAGGGCCCCGCGATGGTCGAGGCGAAGGCAAAGGTCGAGCCGAGGGCCAAGGTGTCGTAAACGCAAGGGCGACAAGAAAGGCACTTGCAAGTGACGCGTAGCGCGCCGTGAGGGTCCGGGTCTTCCAGTGGATAACCAAGGGATGCATGGCGACTGGTATACAACTCAGTGCGGTCATAACCCCAGCGTATTGCTGTTGACTGAGGCTGGAAGAACCACCTAAATGGAGGGAATCATATGGGACTTGTAACTTGGATTGTTGTTGGTGCAATTGCCGGTTGGTTGGCAGGCGCGGTCATGGGAGGATCTGCTTTTGGTCTGATCGGCGACATTGTCATTGGCATCATCGGAGCGTTGGTGGGCGGCTGGCTCGCCAGCACTTTCTTTCACATGCCGGATGCGATCAGTGGGTTTAACCTCCCCACCCTCATCGTTGCTTTCCTGGGCGCACTGGTCGTGCTGTTCGTCGCTCGTGCGGTCAGGCGCTAGCCTGGACTGTGGGCGGGGTTCTGCCCACAGAGAACACACAGAGAGGAGGTGATATCCAATGAAGCTCAATGCACCCACGAATGTTTTCTTCTATATCAGTGTAGCTCTTGTCGTCCTTGGCCTTCTGGGCAGGTACGGTGGACTCGCAGCTGCCGCTCCTTACGAGTTCATCCTCGTACTGGCGGGCTGGATCGTGCTCGCGATCGGGGTTGTGATGAAGAATCGGTAAGACAGCCGATTCCGCGGCACATCCGTACTTCTTCAAGAGAGGCTCGGTTCCAAAGTGAAGTTCAGGTGCGACGCATTCTACATTTGCGTCGCACCTGGCGTTGCGTCAGATTCAAACATCTGCCGCCCCCGCGGTCCGTTCACGTAACACCGCGCCTGCCTTTCTGCCCGCCCCGCCGGTAAAGTCTGCCAACGCTTTCACAATGAGGAACTCATGGTGTGGACCTTATGCGAATTGACAATCTGCCCTGGCACGGCGTAAACTCGGCACCATGAACAAGAGCAACCCCTCGCGACCTGACTCACGTATCACAGCGTGGCACAAGAAAGGGACAATACGCATGACCGCAGTTGTTGCTATCCTGCTGTTGGCCGCCGCGAGCTGGGCGGCACTCTCGGCAAGGGCACCTGGCTCCACCACACCCAAGTTACCGGCGCTTGTCGGAGACAAGCAATATGCCTCTGCTCCACCCATGTTGATCGACCCTCAAAAGCAGTATCAGGCTACGGTCAAAATGGCCAAAGGCGGAGAGTTCGTGATCCGCCTGTATGCCGCCAAGTCACCGCTCACCGTCAACAGCTTTGTGTTTCTGGCACGCCAGAAGTACTTTGATGGTGTGACCTTTCACCGCGTCCTGGATGGTTTCATGGCTCAGGGCGGAGATCCGACCGGTACTGGAGGCGGTGGGCCGGGATACCGGTTCAAGAATGAAGACAGCGATCTCAAGTTCGACAAGGCCGGTGTGGTTGCTATGGCCAACGCCGGGCGCGACACAAATGGCAGCCAGTTCTTTATCACGTTCGGCCCGACACCTCACCTCAACGGGGGCTATACCATCTTCGGGCAGGTCACCAGCGGGATGGATGTGGTGCGAGGGCTCAAGCTGCGTGATCCTGATGAGTTCCCCACTTATCCGGGTGATGCGATTGAGAGCGTAACCATCACCGAAAGCTGAGCATGATCGAGCGGCCCGCGGGTTTCCTAGGCGTTGTGGGAGGCATCGTTGCCTGAACACACCCTCAGTCTGCAAAGCCGCCTCTGGCGCTGGTTGTGGAGCAGAGTAGTGGCTCTCACTCCCACGTTTGCGGCATCCGGGAACGTGCGGGCCGCGCAAAAGCGCTGGCTGGATCACGCCTTCCTTCCACCCGGGGTGACCCGGCAGTCGGTATTGGCTGGCGATGTCCCCGCAGAATGGATTGTTCCCGCTGCCGACGCCGCAAATGGCGTGCTGCTCTACCTGCACGGTGGAGCGTGGACGATAGGCTGGAATCAGGCTCACCGCTGGCTGGTGGGCTACCTGGTGAAGGCAACAGGTCGACGAGCTCTGGCAGTTGATTATCGCGTTGCCCCTGAGTACCCCTTCCCCGCTGCATTGGAGGATTGTCGGACCGCGTACCACTGGCTTCTCAATAGCGGCATCTTGCCTGAGCAGGTCATCATCGCGGGTGATTCTGCAGGAGGCAATCTCGCGCTGAGTACCATGCTGTCGCTGAGGGACGGTGGTGAGCAGCTTCCCGCAGCAGCTGTGCTTCTGTCGCCGGCCACGGATCTGGCCGGCATGTCTGAGCAAGGCGCCGTGCAGACGGACGTTGGGCTGCCACTCGCCTGGGCCAAGGAGCAGCTACGCCTATATCTGGGTGATTCCGATCCACGCCAGCCGTTGGTGTCTCCCTACTACGCTGATCTGACCGGGCTGCCCGCGCTGCTAATTCAGGTGGGCGGTGACGAGAATCTGCTGGATGATGTGCAGCGCTTTGCGCCTCGGGCACGGGCCGCCGGCGTGGACGTCACGCTGCAGGTCTGGCCAGGGATGTGGCACGTCTGGCAGATACTAGTACCTCTCCTAGCCGAATCCAGGCAGGCCCTGGGCGCCATTGCCTCTTTCTGTCGCCAGCATACGGGTCGTGCATCGACGCACGACTTGTTGCAGCCTTGATTCCTTGCGCACGGCGTTGTTGGAGGGTCTTCAGTGGGGGAATGCGTCTTTTGCGATATCTTGGCTGGAAACTTGCCGGCCAGCATCGTCTATCGGGACGACAGGTGCGCTGCTTTCATGGACGCCCAGCCGATCAATCCAGGTCATGTGCTTCTGGTGCCCAATGAACACGCCGCACATTTGNNCTGAGGAGACGGGCGGGCACATGTTTCACGTGGCGCAACGCCTGGCGCCAGCGCTGCGTCGGAGCGGGGTCAGGTGCGAGGGTGTGACTCTGGCTCTTGCAGATGGCGAGGCAGCCGGGCAGGAAGTGTTCCACGTTCATCTGCATCTCATCCCACGCTACCAGGGCGATGGCTTCGGGCTTAAACTCCCCCCTACTTATGGGACTAGACCCGACCGCGACCATCTGGATGCCATTGCCCGTGCTATTCGGCGTGCCGGAGGCCTGGACAGTCCGGCAGAAATCCAGCCGGAATAGCTCGGTGTGGCCCGTGTGTGCTCTGCCAGATTGAGCCACGTGACGCGAACAGCCCATGATTGAGCCATGGTGACAATGCGTGATGGACGGGAACTTGTCGCCAGGCGGTGGCGTCGAGACTGTGGGCAGGCCTACGGGCCATGTACTGCCAAGTCTGGATGGAGGAGGCTAGGTTCTATGTATCGCTCAAGACGGCTAATCTCGGCGGCTCTTCTGGCAGCCATCTGCCTGGGATCCTGCGCTGCGCCTACCCCGCAGCCAACCGCCCCGCCGCCAGTCAATATCGCCAATCCTGCTTCGCTGAACTGCACGGAGAAAGGTGGCCAGCTGGTCATCGAGAAGCGTGGTGATGGCGGCGAGTTCGGTGTATGCCTCTTCGAAGACAATCGCCAATGTGAGGAGTGGGCTCTGTATCGTGGCGAGTGCCCGGTCGGTGGACGCAAAGTCACCGGCTACATCACAGAGGCAGCCCGCTACTGTGCCATCACCGGCGGTGAGTATCACGTGACCGGCCAAAGCAACACGGACCAGGAGACTGGTACGTGCACGTTCCAGAACGGCCGTGCCTGTGGAGCAGATGACTACTACCATGGTAGATGTACATCTGCGACTGGCACGACAGCCTATGCTGACCCCTTTGCCTACTGCAGCGCTGTTGGCACGGTTGATGTTCCCGACGAGCGCTATACCGGCGATGCCATGCCGGACTTGATCGTCGAGGGCATGATCCGCCAGAATGTTGTCACTGCAGAAGCCCCGCCAGAATTTCAGAGGAATGCGGTGTGGCGGTGTATGGAGGGACAGGTATGGGTCTGCCATTTCGGCGCCAACCTGCCCTGCCAGGAGAAGGCCGACACCTCAAAGACGCCAACAGCCGAGATGGATGAGTTTTGCCGGAGCAACCGCTCCGCCGAAGTAATCCCGGCAGCAGTGACTGGGCGGGCTACCGTCTATGAATGGAAATGCACTGACGGCAAGCCGGAAGTAGTCAAGCAACTCTTCAGCGGCGACGCACAGGGGTATCTGGCCGAGTTCTGGTATCCACTGACCCCATAGTCAGCACTGTCGTGACTGGATCATGCTGGCGGTGCACCTGGCAGATGTGGTGAGGAGTGACTTGATGCGCGCGGCAGATTCTGTTGCAGTCCAGCCGGCCGAGCATGACGTCGAGTCGCTCCTGGCAGGCTACCCCAGCGATGTCCGAGAGATCGCCCGACGCCTTCGACAGCTGGTTCTGGCCATTGTGCCAGAGGCGATCGAGCAGGTTGATCTGCCCGCCAGGATGCTGGCCTATGGCCTTGCTCGGACCTACAAGGATCTGGTTTGCGTGATCATGCCCCTGCGGTCAGGTGTGAACCTGGGTTTCCCGCGCGGAGCAGAGCTGGCGGGTCCAGCCGGCCTGCTGACCGGCACGGGCAAGCGTGCACGCCACGTGCGCATCTATGACCTCGCCGCCGTCGACCAGCCGGCCGTACACGCACTGATCGAGGCATCGCTTGAACAGGTGCTCTCCCGGGGAAAGTGACCATGTCTGCCGCTGATGGCTGCCACCTCGCGCGCAGCTGTCTCCAGCCTACCCTGTCACTCTCCACACATGCACCAGTGACTTGTCACCGTCCGCCAGTGGCTCCATGACATAGAGCAGCCCGCGCTGGCGGTCAAACGCGACGGCCCCAACATGCGACTTCTGCTGTCCCGTCGTGACATGGTACAGGTGTTGGTCAATCTCCATGGTCGCATACGGCTGAGGGTCGCTGGCTTGCAGGCGCCCCTGCGCTACCGCTGCCAGATTCGAGGGATCGTAGAAGAGCATCTGCCCCACAAAGCCGCTGCTCCACCAGCCGCGCTCAGGGCACTCGGGCGGGAACGGCGGCTCATCGGGCCAAATTGTGCCATCCGAGCACCCATACCAGCACTCGCCCGTGCCCTTGGTGCCCACAAAGACCACAGCCGCCCGGTCCCCGGCCGTCAGCCAGGCCGCACCACTCCACTCGTCGGAATGGTGGTACCCGTTCAGCTGCGCTGAGCCCTCGCTGTAGACATTGCCATAGAGCAACAGCGGGATCGCCGGGAGGGTGCTGCCGGGCGCGGGTGGGTTGCCCTGCTGCCACGGGGCGATAGCGAACAGCGACGGCCCCTGTGCCCCCTGGCCGCCATCGCGGTAGCGGCCGGTAGCCAGGGACTTGCCGCCGACGTAGGCATCGGCCCACGCGGAAGGAATGACGAACAGATAGTCGCCGGTGACATAGTTCACATAGTCCCCGATGCGCCAGAGGCCGGCCGTGCCTGGGTTGCCCAGGTCTAGCCCACACCAGCCGTGTGAAGCGAGGCTTGCTCCCTCATCGAGATGTGCCGCCCAGGCAAAATACAGCTTGCCATTGTCTTGATCTCCCTGAGCTGGCAGGTACTCCAGACCAACACGGGGCATCTCCAGGGCTGGGAACAAGCCGGCGCGGATGTCCGCAAATTCCTGCAGTGTCTCTGCTGTGTTCAGTGCTTCCAGGCCCTTGGCTGCCGAGTCCACCGGGGCTGGAATGCCAATCTCGGCAACGTACTGGTTCCACTCATGACCGGTGCCAAACAGCGAGCCCGGGAAGCCGTCCTCTGGGCCCGCCGTATCTCCAGCGGGGTAGTAGGTCAGTGCGGAGCCGCTCCACTCCCAGCCGATCTCCGGTGGACCGTCCGGCAGGCGGAAGGCGCCCAGGTAGTCAAAGTCGGATGGCTGGATGAGGCCGGTTGCGGGGGCAGCGGACGTGGCGGTTGCGCTGGGCCTTTGCGTTGCCGTCGTCATGGGTGTTGGCCATACCACGTGCCAGCCCTTGACCAGGATAGGCAGGTACAGGCGCCCAGGTGCGACCACGACGCTCTGGGCCGTGCGGCTTGCTGCTGTGGTCGCCGTATACGCTGGCTGCGTGGGCGTGCTTGCTACGACTGTCGCCATGTGGGCAGTTGTGGCCGTGTGGGTCACCGTCGCCGGCGCGCGAGTGGCTGTCGGCTGAGTGGCGCCGCTCTGCCAGCGGTGGTACCACACGTTGAGGAGCTGGACAAACTCGGCCGTCGCTTTCTGGTGGCCGGCCGTGCTGGGGTGGCTGTCGCCCGAGGGATACGCGGAGTAGTTGTTGGCCACCGTCTGCACGTGCTGTACCGCCCCATTCCGCCAGCGGTGGTGGTTGCCATCCTCGCGGCCGGCGTCGTTGGGCTCCTCGTTGGTACCCGGATCATCAACGCGCGCAGGGCTGCCGTTGGAGGTGAGCACGTTGTAGTAGTCGAACACCGCCACGTTGGTATGAGGATAGCCATCCAGCCAATCGCTGACCAGCCAGTTGTTCAGAGCCCGAGCGTTGGCGGATCGCTGCGCTGGCGTCTGGTCGCCGGGCCAGTACTCGTCCTGCATCAGCGGCGGTGCGGTGATCAGCACAAACAGCTTGTCCGTGCGGCTGGCGAAATAGGTCAGCATGTCCTGATAGACCGCCTTGGCGTTGGCCACGGTGTACTCATAGTCGTTGGGCTCATACAGGGGCGAGTCGCTCGGCTGGCCATAGAGGTCCGAGTTGGGGAAACAGGATTTGAAGACGATGATCTGATTCTCGCCGCCCGGATTGGCCGAGAGCCGCGACCAGGAGCCAAAGTCGCCCACGTTCTGCGCGCTCTCGTTGTACAACGCGCGTAGGATGGCCGCGCTGTTGGGACCGGTGAACCATTCGGGCCAGTTGACGATGTCCGTGCGGTCGCCGATGCTGTCGGGCCCCCAGCCATAGTTGGTGGCGGAGACAAAGTAGTGGTTGTCGCGCAGCGCGATGGCCAGCCCACCAGAGGGCTGGCCTGGGTTGGGGTCAGCCAGCCAGTTGCCGCCGGTAGAGTGGTGGACAAAGATCAGACGCACCGCCTGGCTGGGCGGGCTGGGGTCATCGGCCGCGCTGGACATTGCGCCGGCGCTAGTGGAGTCGAACAGGGTCAGGACGAGGACGACGGCGGCGATGATGCGAGCAGGCGTTCGTTTGCCGATGCACATCGGATCATCCCCTTTCACCGGTACGTCGCACCGGTAGGAGCAGGAGGCTGCATCGCGAGTAGTATAGCACAGGCGGGGAGGATCGCCCAAGCGCATTTGTTGACATCCCATTACTCAAAGGATATACTCGTCAGCAGGCCATCACGACGGGTTCGTGTGCACTCATCTGGCACAGGTCTGTGGTGAAGGGAGACGTGGCATGGGCAAACCTCTCCAGTTCCTAGGGCCAGCTATTGAGCTTCTGGCCGGGCAAGTCAGCATCCTCCCTGCAACCGGTGGGGCAGTTGTGGAGTTGCAGCACCCTGATGTGGATGAGATCGAGGATCGGCTGGTGAACCGCGATGCTGGGGAGATCACTGACTTCCTTGAGACTCCCGAGCCAAGTTCCTCGAATTTGTACCGGTCTACTCCGCCCATATTCCGCGCAGAGAACCATCTTTTTCGTTTCTTCATTGACGGTAGTCTGCGGACATACTTTTTGGCTACGGCCCTCGAGGCAGACCGCTCGTTTCCGATTCAGTTAGCCCAGATCGGCGCCGCCGTAATGCGACGAGACGGCAACGGCAGCATCTGTTGCACAAGCCGTAAGAATCGAATCCTCCTCCTGCTGCCCACGCAACAGATGGGCCTATCTGATACCGTCTGGCAAGAGATGAAGCGCCTGAGAACCTCAGACGGCAGCTTTGAGCCGGTGGATATCGTAGAGAAGACGTCGCTTACTCCGCGCGACGCTACGCAAGATGACCTGCGCGATCGCGGAGGCGGCATTGCCAGGCATCGCATGCACCAGCTCGAGATCGGGCTAATCAAGTCCACCGACGGTATGCGGGATGCGGCTTCGTGGCTGATCCTAGATGGGGCTGTCAAGCTGGACGAATTCATCAGCGCCCCTTATCTCATCGGCGTTGCCAAGTCATTTCGTAAAGACCCGCAATTCCGATTTGGTCGTGGGCGGACTACGCAGCGTCGAGACATCACCTCCATCCTGGCGGGCCTTGAGTTCGCACACAGGACTGTGGCGTTCAGCTCTCACGGGGGCAAAGTGGCGTTCTGGTACGTGCGCCTGAGACCTCAGGCGCAACTGGACTATCCTCTTATGGGCGTAGTGAAGGTCGAACTGCCTAGACCTGACGGGAGTGCCGTTCCAACTGAGCTCGCTGACCTGTTGTCCCGTGCCCTGGTTGCGGAGCGAAATGTGACTCCCTATGGCCAGGATCCGCGCTGGCACTGCCATCTCTATCCGATTTACCTTGCCGAGCAATCGATCAAGAACCAGTTCTACTCACAGGAGGTTCTCCTTGGCGCTGTGCGTTGGCCCAGGCCAAGTCAACCCCAATCAGGAGGTCTGCCGTGAGCGTCGAAACCGAGAATGCGGTTGATAGCAAGCACGAAGACACTGAACAGCCGCCAGCGGCGAGTCCGCCAGTTACTGCCTCGACCGCTGTCGGGCGAACGTCCGCCACTGAGAGGGATCCAATTAGCTCGGAGAAGTTTACCTTTTGGCTGCCCCCTAACGTGATTGTCAATCCTTTTGACATCGTGTCTGTAGGCCAGGTCAACCAGCCGGATATGCCCAGGAGTACCACATATGGGTTGGTCACCCTGCTGGAACACCGCACCGATGCACCCAACCACCTCGCCAATTTCATCTCGAACAACTTCGGTGAGTTGGTCGAGGTGCCCAATACGCCGCGGCAAGGCACCACGGTGGCTTTCGCCAACGTACTCAGCAACAACGCCGATATCTACATGCCAGTACCCAGTGACCGTCTGGTGGTTTTTGCGGATCCAGCAGGCATCCAGCAGGCTCTGGGGACAGACACGCTCATTCAGGATCGCCCGCACGATGCGATCCCCGCCGGCCTGATCAAGATGAGCAATGGTGCCGCGACCGTTGCCTATCTGGATCGCCGCTATGTGCTAGGTCCCGAATCGGCCCACGTCAACATCTCAGGGATTAGCGGTCTCGCGACCAAGACCAGCTATGCCATGTTCCTGATCCAGTCCATTCTGCAAAAAGCATCCGATCCGGGGAAGATCGCCGTGATCATCCTCAATGTGAAGCAGGCGGACCTGCTACAGATTGACCAAGACCCAGCCCACCCACCTACATCTGAACAGATGAGGTTGTGGGAGGCACTCGGTTTAGAGCCGCGGCATTTCACGAATGTGCGGTATCTCTTGCCGCGTGGTTTCACGTCGGGGCAACCCAACTCCTACCCGCCTGTGCCTGCGATTCACACTACCTACGCCTACGACCTGGAGGGTACGGCCGACAAGCTGGACATGCTCTTTAGCAACGTGGCCGATCCCGCGGGCACGATGGAGGGGATCTACGGTGAAATCATGACCGGGATCACCGGGCGCGGTGCAGAGTTCAAGAATATCCAAAGCTGGGCCTCCCTGCTCGACTTTCTTCGCGAAAAAGGCACACAGGGCAAGTGGAGGGGTATGTTCGCGGGTTCATCGCTTGGGGCATTCCGTCGCCACCTGCGACGCATTGTGCAGACTCGCCAGACGGGAGTATTCGTAGACAGCCGCTCAACAAACGAGAAGCTGCTGACGAGGGAACTGGTCAACATCAAGGGCGGCTGGACTTACGTAGTGGACATCGCCAAGCTGGGCGATGAAGAGCAAAGCCTGGTCTTTGGCGATATCCTGCGCACCATCTACGCAGTCAAGGCCGAGGAGGCCGAGGCCCGTGAAGAGAAGGGCCCCGTACCAGAGAAGATCATTATCTTCGTAGACGAGCTCAACAAGTACGCTCCCAGCGGTGCGCGCACCTCCCCCATTGCCCAACAAGTACTCGACGTTGCAGAGCGGGGCCGCAGCTTGGGCGTAATCCTGATTTCCGCACAGCAGTTCATGAGCGCCGTACACGAGCGTGTGACAGGCAACTCCGCCACGAAGATTGTGGGCCGCACCGGCTCTGCGGAGGTTCTTCAACCCGACTATCGCTTTCTGGAGCAGGACATCCGCATGGCGGTCACGCGCCTCATCAAGGGGGAGCTCCTGATCAACCACGCCGTTTACCGTCAACCGGTCAAGGTCATCTTCCCGCTTCCAGCATACCGGCAGGAGCAAAATTGAGCAGGCCATGAAGAGGAGGGGGTAGCATGCCAGACTACGCAACCACGCAAGGCACTCCAATTGTCATGGAGTTTCTTGGCTCACGCGTTGACTGTCTCTCCTTGGGAATCGCGCACATCGGCGTACAGCGCATCGCGGACAAAGTTGCCCGGAACATGTTGGCCGCAGAAGGTGCGGTTGCACCTAGGCCACGTGGAACCGGCTATCCGTACCCGTGGCTGCGACCGCGGCATCCTGCAATCGTACAACTCGAGGTAACCCAGGCCAGTGCAGGTTCCTACCACTCGGCACTGCGGATCGCCGTCCTCAGCATCCTTGCTCAGCCACACACCCTAGCGATTCTCGACGGCCTAGCGGCCAACGTCGTCTGGGCCATAGCTACTTCAGGCCTGCGAGGGATCACGTCCAAGCTGCAGGCTCAGTCGCCGATCCGGCCCTTGCCTGCAAAACCAGAGGACGATCCACGCCAAGTACATAGCCTCGTGACAGACATCATCGCCGCGGCCGGGCAGAATCAGCACATTGAGGCCATCCGATTTCGAGCCGCTGAGTCGGAGGTGACTCTTGACATCGAGTTCTATCGCGGGAGGACGGAGCAGTCCTGATGGCCTACACCCCTACCGACCTGGAAGCCTTTGTCCGGCAGCGAGCCCCGCAGATCGCACGCGATATCCGGGTGGCTGCTGAGCGTTCATCGAATGAAGCGGACCTGGTCACCGAGGTAGAGCGCATCTTGGAGCGTTTTGCCAAAAGCTTTGATGTTGCCCTTCACTTGGAGCGCGAGCGCACTCTGGTCAACGGCCGTGCGGATGCGGTATACAACCGCCTGGTCATCGAGTATGAACCTCCTGGCAGCCTTCGTAAGTTCAAGGATGCTGTGCCCAATCGCCACGCCATTGAACAAGTCCACAACTACATGGACGGGCTCGAACGTCTGGATCGCCACCGCAAAGAGCGGCTGGCCGGTGTCGTGCTAGATGGCTCCTATTTCATATTCGTTCGCCATCGCGAGGGCCGCTGGCACGAGGACGATCCCGTGCCTGTCTCCGCTCACTCGGTTGAGACGTTCTTGCGCTACCTGTTGTCGCTTTCCACCGAGCTTGCGCTGACCCCAGAGAACCTGGTGCGCGACTTTGGCGAGAACACGATCGTTAGCCGCCTCGCTGTGCCTGCTCTCTATGAGGCATTGCAGACGAACAAAAGCCCCAAAGTCCGTGTGTTGTTCGAGCAGTGGCAACACTTGTTCAGCGAAATCTGCGGCTACGAAGAGGGCAGCCAGCGCCTCGACGTCAGTGGTCTGGCCAAGTCCTATGGCGTGAAAGACCCCGACTCAAGCGCACTTCGTCTCTTCTTTGCTATACACAGCTACTATGCCCTGTTTATCAAGCTACTAGCCGTGCAAATTGGTCATTATTACCTCATGCCCAAGTTGGGGACCGGCCTGGCGCAAGTAGCATCGGGCGATACCGCTGGACTGAGGTCGTATTTGGCCAAGATGGAACGAGGTGGGGTCTTTGCTGACTTTGGCATCAAGAACTTTCTCGAGGGCGACTTTTTCGGCTGGTACCTAGACGTCTGGGGTGACCAGGTGGAGCAGGCTGTGCGGCGCCTCATTGCCGATTTGGCCAACTACTCTCTCGTCACTCTAGACGTTGATCCGGAAGAGACGCGTGACCTTCTGAAGCAACTGTACCAAAACCTGATGCCCAAGAAACTACGCCACGACCTGGGCGAGTACTACACGCCTGACTGGCTGGCCGAGCGAGTGCTCAATCAGCTGGGAGCGGAGGGTGACCCTACAAAGCGGCTGTTGGATCCCGCCTGTGGATCCGGCACCTTCCTCGTACTTACCATCAAGCGGGTTAAGGAATACGCCGAGAAGAAGATGCTCCCTTCGGCGGACGTTCTGGAGCTGGTGTTGCAGAACGTCGTAGGCTTTGACCTGAACCCGCTTGCGGTGATGTCGGCCCGCACGAACTACCTGCTGGCCCTGGGCGAGTTGCTGCCGCACCGCAAAGGTGAGATCAGCATCCCTGTCTACCTTGCCGACTCGATCCTGACCCCTTCGATGGAGACAACGGCGGATGGTCAGTTGAGCTTCTTGACCAAGTCCGACTTAGTTCGCCAGCCAGGCTACACCTTCAACACTGCTGTAGGCAGGTTCAGCGTGCCGCGTGTGCTGGTGGATGCACGCCATATCGAGCAGTTGGCTGACCTGCTCGAGGAGAGCGTGAGTAGCCGCCTACAGACAGCCCAGTTTCGCACGCGCCTCCTGCAGGTCTTTCCACTGGACGGTGAGAAAGACACCGCCGCCGTGGACCTATCAGTGAAGCTGTACGAAAGACTGCTCCAGCTTGACATCAAGGGGATCAATGGCATCTGGGCACGCATAATCAAGAACGCTTTTGCCCCGCTGTTTCAGGGGCGCTTCGATTATGTAGCTGGCAACCCGCCGTGGGTTAACTGGGAGAGCTTACCTAGCGACTATCGCCGTGACACGGCGCCTCTTTGGGCAGCTTACAACCTGTTCCCCCACAAGGGGTTTGACGCCATCCTAGGTAAGGCGAAGGACGACATCTCGATCCTGATGACCTATGTCGCGCTGGACAAATATGTCCGTGACGGCGGACGTCTGGGCTTCCTGATCACTCAGACCGTCTTCAAAACAGCAGGTGCCGGGCAAGGCTTCCGTCGTTTTCGACTGGGAGACGACACGCCTCTGTGCGTGTTAGCGGTAGACGACCTGGCTCGACTGAAACTGTTTGAGGGTGCAAGCAATCGTACTGCCGTCATGGTGCTGGAGCGGGGGCGAGAAACGAAGTACCCGCTGCGTTCGTATTCGCTCTGGTACAAGCCAGGAGGCGGGTCAGTCATTCCACAGGATCTCACACTTCAGGAGATAACGCGGGACAAGGTTGCTACCTACCGCGAGTTTGTGGCTGAGCCAGTGGATCAAGGCGATCAGACGTCGCCTTGGATCACCGGGCGGCGCCAAGCGTTGCATGCTGTCAAGAAGGTTCTCGGCAGATCCGACTATGTGGCTCGATCTGGTATTTACAGCGGTGGCGCGAATGGTGTCTATTGGCTGCAGGTCGTGGGACGACGGCCGGACAAGCTTGTGGTAGTGAACAATATCACTGAGGGAGCGAAGCGTAAGGTAGAGAGTGTCCAAGCCGTTATTGAGCCGGACTTGGTCTACCCCCTGGTGCGCGGACGCGATGTGACTCGCTGGCACGCTGCAGCATCGCTCAGCATTCTGGTAACCCACGAGCCAGGAATGAGGCTAAAGGCTGTCCCAGAGCGTGACATGGCTGTGCGCTTCCCAAAGACCTACGCTTACCTAAGGCACTTCGAGGACATACTGCTCCAGCGCAAGGACAGAGGCACCAGGGGATTGATCGAACAGGGTGCTCCCTTTTACTCGATGTTTGCTGTGGGCGACTACACCTTCGCACCCTACAAGGTGGTGTGGCCATGGATCGCAACGGACGTGACGGCCGCCGTAATTGACGGGCATGACGCCAAGGCGGCGATACCAGACAACAATGTCACCATGATCGCCGTCGAAGACATAGGCGAGGCGCACTACATCGCAGCCGCCATGAACAGCAGCGCCTTTCGCTTTGCTGTGCGGTCGTTCTGCGCAGGCGGTGGGGGTGGTATTGCGCGCCCAGCGACCCTTACCAGAGCGCGGATTCCGCTCTATGCCAAAGCCAGTCCGGTGCACGTCGAACTGTCTATGCTCTCCGAATCGGCCCATGCAGCCACCGCTTCGGCCGATACGTCCCGAGTCCGGGAGACCGAGCAGGAGATCGATTTGCTGGCAGCGAGGCTTTGGCAGCTCACCGAGGACGACTTGAGAGAGATTCAGCAGAGCCTGGCGGAGATCGTGTGATGGCACACCGTCATCCGTCGCCATGCGATACCTCCGTGCCCCCGAACGCACTTGAGGTTGTCCGTGTCTGAGCAGAGTCGCATCGGAACATCGTTCGCAGTGCACCAAGTGCCGGGAGATCCCAAGAACAAAGTAGTCCTGCTTGTGAATCCCCCCGTGTACGATACCCAATACTGGGCACGCTGGTCGCAGCCATACGGGTTGCTCCGCATCAGCTCATTGCTCGCCAAGCACGGCTACAAACGTCGCGAGCTATTCGACTTCATGGGTGTGGACGGCGAGGGACGCGTGCCTCGCCACCGCATCAGTGTCGGTGAGTCCTATGGCGAAAGGGAGCAGCCCACCAGACCCGCTATGCCTTGGCACATTGCCAAAAACGGCCAAGTCCTCAGCCTCTGGAAGTTTCACTTTGGCAAGACCTGGGCGCAGTTTGAGACGTGGCTCGATGATCACGGCTTCACAAGTGAGAAACCACCCGATGAAGTGTGGATCTCAGCAGTGATGACCTACTGGTGGGAAAGCGTTCGAGACCTGATATCCCGCCTCCGTCGTCGCTTTGGCAAGCGCACCACGATCATCCTTGGTGGCATCTATCCTACGCTGTGCCCCGAGCATGCCGCGCAGTTCACCGATGCCGATCTAGTGGTAGTGGGGGAGGTACAGGAGGCCAACAATCTTTGGCCCGACCTGTCACTCTACGAGAAGCCCCCGACGTATGCAATTGTCACACCTAGCCGCGGATGCCCGTACAACTGTTCGTACTGCGCACAACGAACCATAAACGGCGGGCACCGCAGTGTCCGTTACCGCACCGCGGAGGACATCGTGGCCGAGATGCGCCATCAGCACGAGACCTACGGGATATGCGAGTTCGCCTTCTATGCGGACTTTTTGCTGTGGGACGTCGAGTCCAACTTTCAGCGCGTGCTGGAGCTCCTCGTCGCAGACAAAAGCCGACACCTGCACTTGCACGCTCCAGAAGGCCTGGACGTACGATGTCTAAGCAAGTCGCAACGCCTCGTAGACTTGATGAAGGCTGCTCATTTCGAGAAGGTCTACCTGCCGGTGGAGAGCATAGACGAGGGTTACTTGCGCACCATGGGTAGGACACATGTCACCGTCCGGCACTTCATCGATGCGGTCAAGCGCTGCGAACAAGCTGGTTTCCGCCTGCGCAACTTGGATGTCAACACATTTGTCCTCTATGGTCTGCCCCAAGAGAGAATCGAGCGAGTCGTACAGACCGTGCTCTTTGTATCAGAAGTAGTTGGCTCTATTATCCCCATGCTCTTCACTCCCGTCCCCACCACCGGAGTTTATGCGGAGCACCTGCCCTACTTTCACGAGCGTGGCTGGGACCACGACCTGCATATGCTCAACGGAAAGGTCTATCCTTTTCTCGAGATGAATGAAGGATCGCTTGAGGACTATATCGACTTGCAGCGCCTCATGTTCATGCTCAACGCCCAGTACCGAGATAGGTCATTTCAGCTGTTCGGGGCTACCGAAGTGGCCAGGGCTTTTCGCCATAACCTCAACAACGGCTTTGCGGAATCAATGTTCGACCTTGACGAGGACGTCTCCTCCTTGGCCAATCGCAAGAGTTAGGCACGTCCACCCGCGAAAACGCAAGTGCCCCCCTCATCTTCACCGCTTCCTAACCGCTCTCTAACGCCATTCTCACAACTCCGTGCTACAATCTCGGCACAGGCCGAGACGCACGGCCTTCAACAGGAGGCAAACATGGAGACGATCAAACAGAACAAAGCATTGTGGATTGGTGTTGCTGTGCTGGCTCTGGTGTTCAGCACTGGCTTTGGCGCGCTGGCTGGCGGCGCCGCGGGCTACTGGCTCGGCCGCCGCTCCGNNGTCAAGCCGATCCAGGTGGAGACGGGTGTCACCCTGCCGCGCATCAAGGAGATCCTGCCCGAGACGGAGGAGACCGAGCCTGAGGAGCAGGGTCCCGGGTGGAACATGCCTTTCGGGCGCGCGGGCGGGGCCTATGTCAGTAGCGTGGTCGAGGGCAGCCCGGCTGACAATGCCGGCATCGAGGTGGGGGATGTCATCACCGCCATCGATGGCCAGGAGGTGAGCGCTGATGTCGATCCCAAGGCCATTGTGCAGAAGCACAGGCCCGGCGACACGGTGGAGATCACGCTGCAATCGGGTGCATTCCCCCGCACACAGCGCACAGAGCGCACAGTGCGGGTCAAGCTGGGTGAGCACCCCGAACAGAAGGGCGTCGCTTACCTGGGCATCACCTACACGGTCATCCCACATATGAGCTTGCCCAACAGCGACTAGTCGCGATGTGCACGCAAGGCCTCTCCTCGCACGATTTGCACTTAGGCAGCCATTGGCCTATGGTGGTTAAGGACGCTGCCCCAAAGCGTTTGATTCGGTGGCGCCAATCACAGTGCTAGAGGAGAGTGGTATGAGACGTACGTTTGCAGCTATCGCAGCTCTTGCCCTGGTCCTGGGCCTTGCCTGTGCCTGCGCGCCGAGCCCGACGCCAACACCCGCAACCTATACCGATGCCTTCGCCTATTGCCGCGCCGTCGGCAATATCGATGAGCCCGATGCGCGCTATTCCGGGGATGCCGCTCCTGCGGCCGTTGTAGCTGCCTTAAAGACCGCCACGGGAGCTTCAGCAGACATGCCTGCCGAGTTGTTCGTCAAGGGCACCTACTGGCGCTGCATGGATGACAAAGTCTACGGTTGCTTTGTGGGCGCCAACATCCCCTGCTGGTCCAAGGCCAACACGGATCGCACGCCTGACAGTGGCGCGGTGGACTTTTGCAAGGAGCAGCCCAACGCCGAGTTCATCCCTGCCTTTGCCATCGGGCATGAGACGGTGTACGAGTGGCGCTGCAAAGACGGCGTCCCTGAGATTGTCCGTCAGATGGTGGAGCTAGATGCCCGTGGCTATGACCCGAACATCTGGTATGCGCTTAACCCCTAGGGGACTCTGAAGCCGCACTTCCCTCAATCGTATCGCAAGGCCGCCATTCATGGCGGCCTTCGCTGTTCATACGTAGCCGTCTGCGTGAGGTGCAGCGGGGTTGGTCACCTGTGCGCAGCGAGGCGGCTTTGACAGCCTTTACAAAGCCGTTACAATCCCCGCCAGGTCACTAGAGGCAGGAGGACGAGCAATGGGTCTGCCCAAGCTGGTTATTGGGGTAGCAGGCGGTACCGCCTCAGGAAAGACGACAGTGGTGCAGGCCATCCTGGATCGCGTCGGCCGCGATCGCGTGGCCTTCATCCAGCACGATTCGTACTACAAAGACCTCAGCCATCGGCCGCTTGAAGAGCGCCGCAAGGTCAACTTTGACCATCCCGACTCGCTCGAAACCCCACTGCTCGTAAACCACCTGCGACAACTGCGTACCGGACACCCCGTACGGGTGCCAGAGTACGACTTTGCGACCTACGTACGCTTGCCTGCGACGCGCATGGTACCCCCTCGCCCAGTGGTGATCCTCGAGGGCATTCTCATTTTGGCTGAGTCGGAGCTGCGTGCCCTGCTCGATCTCCAAGTCTATGTCGACGCCGATGCTGACCTGCGCCTGATCCGTCGCATCAAGCGTGACATTGCTGAGCGCGGCCGCTCACTCGAGTCCGTCATCACCCAGTATGAGGCCACTGTGCGTCCGATGCACCTGGAGTTCGTGGAGCCCTCGAAACGCTATGCCGACGTGATCATCCCACGTGGTGGGGAGAACATCGCCGCCCTGGAGCTGGTCGCCGCGCGCATCAGCCAGCTACTGAACGAGGCGGAATAGGACGATGTGCTCTTGGCTATGGCCATCCCGACCTGCGACCCCCTGAAGTAGAAAGGGATTCATGCCTGCTGCGCTCATCGATACCTGGATCTTTTTTGCCCTGCTGGCCTTTGCGGTGCCGATCGGCCTGATGCTCGTTGCCGTCGGGTCTTCGAGCGAAGATCGTGCAGAAGAGGTGGCTGTCACAGCGCTGATCGCTCTGGCTACTGCAGTGCTGGGCTACTTTGCTACCGGCTTTGCCCTCCAGTTCGGTGGGGTTGCGTTCCTCTCTGGTATGCCCGGGTTGGCCAGGCTCACGGCAGAGTGGTCACCGCTGGACGTTGCCTGGGGACCAGGTTGGGGGCTGGTCGGGCTGCGTGGCTTCTTCCTTCGAGGGGAAGCCGAGAATGCGGATGTGTTCTTGTTGTTCCTTTCCCATTTGCCCGCGGTAACGACGGCTGTGCTCGTCGTTCTACTTGCCCTGGGCAAACACATCCCGCGCGTGCGGCTGTTGGGTCTCGGCCTGTTGGTTTCTGGCCTGATCTACCCATTGTTCGGCAACTGGGTGTGGGGGGGCGGCTGGCTCGCCAACCTTGGGCTGAACCTCGAGCTAGGACACGGTTTCGTGGATGCTGCCGGGTCCGCTGGCATATTCCTGCTTGGCACTCTAGTGGCGCTTTCGGTCCAATTGGTCGCGCAGCCTCGCCGTGCTTCTGAGCCAGGGCCGGCGCGCCTGCCGCCACTCCATTTCCCACTGTTCATGATCCTGGGGGCCTTGCTGGCACTGGCTGGCTGGCCCGGGCTGTTGCTGAGCAACCCCTTGATTTCCGGTCAGCTGGTAGTGCCTCTGGCCGTGATGAACCTGCTCTTCGCCGCAGCGGCAGGGTCCTTGACCATGGTGTTGTACTCGTGGTTCGTCACAGGAGCTCCCAATGCCCTCGTCGTAGCGCGGGGCACCGTGGCGGGATTGGTCGCGGCCAGTGCCGGATGCGCGTTTGTCTCCCCGTGGGCCTCGCTGGCCATAGGTGCTGTTGCGGGCCTGCTCTCTCTGCTGGGTACCTACCTTTGGCAGCAAGTCCTGCATTGGGACGATCCCAATGTGACCGGGGCGACCTTTGGCCTCCCAGCGCTTTGGGGACTCCTGGCGGTAGCAATCTTCAGCAGTGGACGCTGGGGCGCCGGCTGGAATGCAGTGGGAGAGCAGGCCTATCTCGGGGTTGCCGGACAAGGGGTTACTGGATTGCTCGTCGCAGAAGGCTACCAACTGGCAGGCGATGCCCAACTTCGCGCACAACTCGTGGGTATCGGCGCGCTGATTGTGGTCGGGCTGGCTTTGCCCTGGCTGATTCTCAAGCTGCTTCTATGGCTGCGCGCTGCCGCGCGCCCCCNNCCCCGCCAAGTACCTGCCGCCGTCGAGGGGCAGCCTATCTCCGACGATGGGGCGCCTGTCCAGCCCGCTGAGCCTGCGCTAGCCTTGCTTGAGTCACCACAGCCTGCTGAAGACGAACAAGATCTGGAATTGCAGCTTAATGACGAGGAAGACTGCTCGCAGCGAGTGGATCCATCGATCTAGGCCGATGGGTGTCTGACGGTATTGGCAGCGCCCGTCTGTCGTAATTGCGTTGCCCTGAGGCAGTCGAAGCTGGGTGTCGACAGGCGACGTCACGCTATTGCTGGGCGGACTCGTCCAGGAGCATGATCACTTCGGCATCAGATGTCTGATCGAAGACGGCATAGTAGGCACCGACAGCCCAGAATGATTCAGGAGTTTCAAGGCAGATCACTTGGTCCGCTTCCTTCGACAGTTCTCGGATGGACTCCGGCGGCCCGACCGGAACCGCGAGGACTAGCCTCGCAGGGGACTTCTGGCGGATGGCGCGCAATGCGGCCAACACCGTCGACCCGGTAGCCACCCCGTCGTCGATGAGCACAACGGCCTTGCCGGTGATCGGCTGTTCCTCTCGTGTTCCGCGGTACGCTTTCGACCGCCTCTCGATCTCCTTACGCTGGCGTTCGGTCTCCTGGTGCACGTATTCTGCGGGTATGTTCAGGTGGGCGATGAGCGGCTGGTCTAGGACGACGGTCCCATCGCTGGCCACCGCACCGATAGCCATCTCTGGGTTATAAGGCGCTCCGATCTTGCGCACAATGTACACATCAAGGGGGGCATGCAGAGCTTTGGCTATCTCAGCAGCAACCACAATTCCCCCGCGAGGTATGCCGAGCACGAGAAGTTGCTGTTCGCCCCGCAGGAAGCCCAAGGCAGCAGCCAACAACCGCCCGGCGTGCCGTCGGTCCTCAAAGTACACTGTGTCCTCCTAGTACCCGTCGTGCTCCGCCACCAGCCTCACCTGAGGGGCTCGGCTTGACTGAGAGCAATAGCGGCCAGTTGTGAATACACGGCCCCGCTCGGTGTGAGTTTGCTGCGCATCAAGGCAACCTCATGTACAGTCATCTCGGCAGGCGGGAACTTTATGTGCTGTGCCGAGGTAGCCATTTCCAGGCGCTCCTCGGGGCGGGCCGAGTCCTTCACTCTGCCCGGGGTCAGGTGTGGCTGGAAGGGTCGGGACTCTGGCGCAAAGCCGATCTGTTGCAGACGCGATACGATATCCTGCTGAAGCAGACCAAGCTTGGCGGTGTCGCCCTCCAGGCCAACCCAGAGCACGCGCGCGCGGTGGGGGCTAGGGAAGCATCCGAGTGCCGACAGATGGATGCGGAAGGGGGCGTGGCCCTTGCAGCCCTGACGTATGGCATCGCCAATGCTAGCCAGTCGATCACTCGATACGTCTCCCAAGAACGGGAGCGTCAGGTGGGTGGAATCGGGAGTTACCCAACGTACAGCATTGGCGCTTCGCTGCCTTTTCAGCTGCATCTGGATACGCTTCAGTGCGTCGACGAGCGTGGGCTGCAGTTCTATGGCTACGAAGCTGCGGACTTGCTCCATCTTGTGATCACTCCTCCATACCCAGCAATCGGGCAGCATTCCCGCTCAAGATACCGTCGCGGGCCTCAGCCGTCAGACCCGCGTTTCGCACGCGCTCCACGAAAGGTGCTGTGGACAGCAGTGGCCAGTCCGTGGCAAAGAGCACTTTGGACGCGGCAATTTGGGCAGCAATGGTCCAGATGTTGTCCTGGTAGAGGAGTGGAGAGGCTGCTGTGTCGTAGTAGACGTTCTGCAACGTCGCCCGTACCTCGGGCATCAACTCGTAAAAGATCAGCCCCCCGCCCCAGTGTGCGGCAACAAAGCGTGCCTGAGGATGACGACGTGCCAGGTGATAGAAGGGCTGCAGCGTGCAATTGCTCTTGCCCGCGTAACTATGCCCAACTGGCTCGCCAGCATGAATCAACACCGGTGCTTGGTGCTCAGACGCGCAATCGACGATGCGGTCGAGCGCCGGATCATCAAACGAATACCCCTGTCCGTCTGGCATCAACTCACCAAGACCGTGCAACCCTGCGCTCAAGCAACGTTCGAGCTCAGCGCTTGCCCCGCGTGTTGTGGGGTTGACCAACGCAAACCCAACCAGACGGTCAGGCCAGCAAGACACTGCATCCAGGATGTAGTCATTGCCTGCAGCACACAGCCCCGGGTCGGTCCACGCAAAGTTGAAGGTTACGGCTTTGGCTATCCCGGCCTGGTCCATCTCCGCGATGAGCTCCTCTGCTGTTGCCATTCGGGATCTTTGATTGGCATAAAGCAGGCCAAACCAACGATCGCGTCCAAGGAATTCTTCTCGCTGCGCGATCATCTCGGGGGAAAAAATGTGGGTGTGACAGTCGATGACCATAACAGAGCCATTTTCACTCAGCCCAAGACAAAAGTCAAAGATGGGGAGGCGCAAGCATTTTTGCCTGCCGCGAACTGTGCTATAATGGCTGCACTTTGCTCAAGGAAGGAGTCCGTACTTGGCTACTTATCTCAGTATCGTCCAGATCATCCTGTCTGTGGCGCTGATTGCTTTGGTTGTCTTGCAGAGTAAGGGTGGCGGCCTGAGTCGCATGTTTGGTGGCGAGAGCGGGGTCTACAAAACCCGCCGCGGCTTTGAGAAGACTCTATTCAACGTTACCGTTGGTGTGATTCTGGTCTTTTTCGTCTTCTCGCTCCTAGGTGTCATCTTTCAGGCCTAGGGTGCAGGTCCGCGCGGCGTGCTGATGCGCTGGCAAGCAATTATTGCCCTGCTGGCTGTGGCTCTGATCCTCACGTTAACGGGCTACGCGGCCTTGCAGGGCACTACAGTGTCAGTACAGGACTATGGTAGCGAGTACGTCGAGGGCGTCGCAGGATACCCGCGCCACGTCAACCCCCTGCTCAGTGCCTACAATGATGTCGATCGGGACCTCGTAGCGCTCGTATTCGATGGCTTGACCCAGGCTGATGAGAACGGGCATATCTTGCCACACCTCGCAGAGACCTGGGAGGTTTCGGCAGACAACCTGAGCTATACCTTCCACTTGCGCCACGATGTGTTCTGGCACGATGGCGCACCATTCACTGCAGACGATGTGCTCTTCACATTGGAGCTCCTCCGCTCACCGGATTTCGAAGGGCAATCTCAGCTGAGCAACCTTTGGCGTACCGTCAAGGTTGAACGCAATGATACATATACCATCCAGTTCACCCTGAGCGAGCCGTTCTCCCCCTTCCTCCATTACACCACAATAGGACTGTTGCCGGCACACGTCTTGCAAGGCACTCCTGCAGAAGACTTGAGCACCCACGCGTTCAACTTGCAACCAGTTGGCACAGGGCCGTTCCAAGTGCAGGAGATAACGGCTCACCACGCCGCTCTAATGGCGAACCCGCGCTATTTCCGTGGCCGGCCGTACTTGGAACGTTTGGAGCTGCGCTTCTTTGCCGATGATGCCAGTGTCGTGGCGGCGTACCGACGTGGCGAAGTTCATGGCATAACACGGGTTCCTGTCAATGCACTAAGTGAGATCCTGCAGCGACAGGATGTTCAGGTCTATTCTGCGCCGTTGGCAAGCTATGGTCTGGTCTTTCTCAATCTGCAACGGCCGATCTTCCAACAACGTGAGGTGCGACAGGCCCTGCTTTACGCATTGGACCGGCATAAGATCATCGACCTGATCTTTGACAGCCAGGCGGTATTGGCCAATAGCTTCGTCCCTTCTTTCTCCTGGGCGTATGAGTCCCGTATCTCCCTACCGTATGATACAGATCTGGCCATGCAACTCTTGGAGCAGGCGGGTTGGAACGATGAAGATGGCGATGGCGTGCGTGAGAAAGGGGGCGTGCCTCTACAATTCGCCCTGTTGACGAACGATGACACGGCGCGCGTCCAGGTGATCAATGAGTTAACTCGGCAGTGGGCAGAGGTGGGTATTCGTGCCATTCCACAGACGGCAGGCGTCTCGGGTATTGTGCGGGACTTTCTAGTGCCAAATAACTATGACGCGCTGTTCTACGACTGGCAAGAGTTGCCCACTGATCCTGATCCATATCCTCTGTGGCATTCAACACAGGTGCAGGGGGCAGGGCAGAACTACACGGGTTACCAGAGGGAAGATGTTGATCTCTTGCTTGAGGAAGCTCGTCGGACAACAGATCCCGACGGCCGTGCCCAGCTCTATCGCCAACTGCAAAGTATCTTGGCTGAAGATGTACCTGTGCTTCCCATCTACCATCCGGTGTATAGCTACGCTGTAGATCGACGTGTGAAGGACGTGCAGATCGCCCCACTGTGGCAGCCTTCTGATCGATTTCGCACCGTTGCCCAATGGTACATCGCCAGTCGCAGGGTCCTTGCTAGCGAAGCCGTTTCGGTGCCGTAGGGCCACGACGACGCTAGTACTCTCGGCGAGCGCGACCGAACGCTGTAGTCACGGCTGACGGAGTGGACTCAGCCCTGTTGGCGCGAGATCTTCCCTTCGCTGGAGCATCTTGGTGAAGCGCACTCCGTGGTATGAGTACTTGACCCGCAATATCCACTGGCTTGGCCTGAACATGGTCAGTGGAAGCCTGACCCCCATCATTCTTCCCTACCTGGTCGCACGTTATGTGGCTGAGACGTCGAAAGGTACTTATCTGGGGCTGCTGCGCGCTGCCGGACTTGTGTTGGCGATCGTTGTACAACCCTTTGCCGGGCTCATAAGCGATCGCAGTAGCTCGCGCTGGGGACGTCGCAGACCATTCATCCTGGCAGGAACACTGCTGAGCGTGGCCTGTCTGGCCCTCGTTGGCCTGGCGCGGAACTACTGGCAGCTCTTCATCGCGGTGTTGCTTCTGCAGTTCTCTGCAAATGTGGCCCATGGTGCTTTACAGGGTATCATTCCCGATCTGTTCCCACTTGAGCGCCGTGGCCGGGCATCGGCAGCTAAAGCTCTTATGGAGCTGCTACCGATTATCGTGATTGGATTCAGCATCGGCCCAGTGATCGGTGTGGGTAACGTCCGGCTTGCCATTCTGGGTTTGATGGCCATTCTTGCTGTCACTATGGTGATCACCGTGATGACCGTGCATGAAGAGCCTCGAAGGATGCCTCATGTCGAGCCGCTCCGTCCGGCCGCTACCCGTGTCTTGATGCTCGCTGTGGCTTTCGTCAGCGTGACGATGCTGTTCGGTGGTCTGGCGGGCGCGGTCACGCAGGTTTGGCACAAGAACACAGGCTGGCATCACGTTCTGGTAGGCCTTTCGGGTTTGCTGGCGATGGCAGGGGCAGTAGTACTTGGAGTCTGGTGCGCTGTGAGGGCTGGCATTGGTCAAGTGGCGCGCCGACAGACCGCGTTCACATGGTGGGTAGTCAACCGCCTCCTCTACCTTACAGCCGTGGGCTCAATTCAGAGCTTTGCACAGTACTACCTTCAAGATGTCCTGGCCATCTCCGATGTCCCTAGTGCGACGGGCAGGCTAATGGCCACAGTGGGTACGTGCACGCTTGTCTCGGCCCTGTCGAGTGTCTGGCTGTGCGACACGATTGACCGCAGGACGCTTGTCGGCCTCTCAGGCGTTCTGGCGGCCGGGGGTACCTGTTTTCTCCTGATGGCCCACGAGATGGCGCTGGTGACAGTGGCCGCCGCGTTGCTCGGACTGGCCACTGGGACATTCTTGACCGTGAACTGGGCGCTCGGGGTAGACCTGGCCCCGAGCGCGGATGCCGGCCTATATCTTGGCATCTCCAACCTTGCAGGTGCCGGAGCGGGCATCATTGGCGCTGGAATTGGCGGGCCACTGGCAGACTTTTTCAACTCGCACCAAAGAGGACTAGGCTACCTGGTCATCTTTGGCATTTACGGGGTGCTGTTTCTGCTCTCTGCGCTTGCGCTAGTCAAGGTGAGGCCATCTGGAGAGAATGCGGACAGGGCGCGCATGATTTGACAAATCAGGTGAACGACGCTAAAGTGGATACGTTGTGCGCCGGGGTGGCGAAACTGGCAGACGCGCTAGGTTCAGGGCTTAGTGGGCTTACGCTCATGGGGGTTCAAGTCCCCCCCCCGGCACAGAGGTGCCCAGGCATTTGATTGGCCTGGGCTTTTTTGTCGACGTATGGTTCGTTCGCGCGCACTTATGCCGGGCTTACTGGGCTCAGCAGATGCTCTGTTGGCTCTGTCGTGCCGGATGCCCAGGCCTCAAGGTCACATACCTGTCGCAGATGGACGATCCACCGCTCCCATTGCTTGCCTGAAACCGCGGATCGCGAGCGCTCAAAGTACTGCTCGCACTCAACAACCAGACACGGTCCTGCCAGGGTGTACCAACGTTCTAGTCGCCAAGGTGTAGCCGTTCTGCTTTCCTCCAAGAAGTGCAGATGAGGGTACATCTCCAGGTCGTCGTAGATGACGTCCGCCGGCCACTCCCCCGTGTCGCGTTGTAGAACTGCAGCGAGGACACCCTCAAGGTTGGCGCTCACGTGCTCACACACGCTGGGCAGAGCGTAGTAGAAAATCCCTCTCAGCGGCTCTCTGTGTTCCAGGACGAGCGAGCCTTGCGCTGATTGGGCACTGAGGTCTTGCTGACTCTCGCGGCAACGACAAACAAGCCGCCCATTCGCTGTGACGTGGACTTCAGCGCGCTCATTCTGCAACAGCATCTGGGTCATGAGATTGCTCCTTCATAGCAGTGATGGCCGCCAGGAGCCTGTTTGGCTGTCCCCGGAATCTGCTCCACTCTGTGTCACCGCGGGCAATAGACATCAGGATATCGGTGAGGGCACGGTTGACGGGCGTGGTTATCTTCAGCGTCTCACCATGAGCAGCGACCGCTCCGTTGAGATAGGCAACCTCTGAGCGCTCATGTCCGGAAAGGAGTCCTATCTGCAGTGACGGCGGTTTGTCTCCTCGGCCAGAGGACACGAGACGCTGCATGATTGGGCGCAGCACGATGGCGGGCATGGCACACATCGCCCAGGCCAGCCACGTGACCGGGTAGCCAGGGAAATTCACAGGCTCCAGACCAAGGGCCTTCATTACATGGTAAGCCTCCAGGAAGGCAGTGCGCTCGAGAGCAAATAGGCTTGGGTCAGCATAGACACCGTTGGGCGTCTGTCCCAGTATGGCAGGAATGGCGTTGGCCTGCAGATTGAGCAGCAGTTTCGACCACTTCATCGCTCGATAGTCAGCAAAGATGGCGGTGCGAAATCCCGCATGGGTGAGCATCTGCTCCCAACAGCGCACATCCTGGTCTGCCTTGGTGGGCGCCAGGCTCAAGCCTCCGTGATGCGTCTCCAGACGCACGCGCCCGGGAGCCAGCACCGAGACAGATAGGGTCACAACCATCGACACGACATTGGCTTCGCTCAACTCTCTCTGAGCAATCTCCTCTCCGCCAACGCCGTTCTGGGCGATGAGTAGAGGCACGTCTGGCGTCAGGTACGGCTGCAGCTCTTGTGCTGCGCTGCTTGTGTCAAAGACCTTCACCGCCAGAATAGCGAGATCCCAACTCCTTCGATCGCTGTAATGCTCATGTAGGCTCGTAACAACGCGAGGGTGGGTCGGAGAAGAATATGGGGTGTGCTCCGCCCTGCGCAGGCACGGCATTATCTTGGTCGGCTGATGCTGAATGGTTGGCTCCTCCAGAATCAGACCGTTTTCCTGGATGGCGCGGACGGCTGCTGGACGGCCGACCAGGGTAACGTCGTGATGCGCAGATCCTAGGCGATGCGCCAGCAGCGATCCTATTGCTCCGGCACCGAGTATCAGAATGCGCAAGGATGCACCTCTTGCCAATAGCATGTGTAGACGTCGGGCATGGTATCCGATTCACGCTAGCTGGTCAAGCGTATCGGGAGGCCGGCATCTTGGAGAAGAGGAATCATCCTGCTACAATTCCTGCCGTAGGTTGCATCCGCGTGGTGTTCGTATATCGCGCCCTCCACGACAAGCCTTGGGAGGATGGGCTGGTGAGCGCATTGGATGACTACGGACTAGACTCGGAGGCCGAACAACTATCGCCGGTAACCGCGGCCTATATTGATGCGCATACCAGGCGCGGTGATCTAGTTGTTGATCCGTTCTGTCGCTCGGCGGATATTGTTCAGATGGCTTTGTCGATGGGGCGACCGGCGGCAGCCGTGAGCTTTCAGCCCCTTGACGTACTGCGCACCAAGGTAGCTTTGCAGGGCTGCGCCTCCCGTGAGTTGCTGGGGGCATTGACGCGTCTGGGAGATGCTCCCAAGCAGGATCGCACGCTGAGTGAGCATTTGCAGAGCTTGTACCAGACCTCTTGCCGGCAGTGCGACAGGCCATCCTCGGCCGAGTATTACATCTGGGAGGACGATGCCCCAGTACAGGTCTTTCAGCGTTGCCCCGCATGTGGCTGGGCAGACCTCCAGGGCTACAGGGTTCCCGCAGATGGTGTAGTGCCGGCCGTGAACCGACGGGGTCTGCACTACTGGTATCTGCTGGATCGAGTCGCTCGTGAGGGGGACCCAGGTCGTAAGATGACAATGGCCCTCCTTGACTTGTACACTCCGCGCAGTCTGTATGTGCTCGCGAGTCTGCTGATGCGCATCGAGGATCTATTCACCGGCTCGAGCACATACGACTGTTTGCGCGTGGCACTGCTAAACTGCATGCAGATGGGTAGCAAGCTTCACCCCGCCAGTGATGTACTTCCGGCACGTCGACGAGCGCAGCTGAGCCCCGCGACGCGCTTTGTGGAGAGGAACCTCTGGCATCATTTTGAGCAATCCGTGCGTAGCTTGGCGGCGCATGTGTCTGGTGCAGAGCCACCCCTAACCCATGACTTGCCCGCACTTTTCGAGGACGCGGGCAAAGCGCAATCAGACGATCACCCCGCGGCTTTCCTCAAAGCGTATGTGGGACACTTATCGGTCCGCGAGTTGGCGGCGAAAGCGCCCCGTGCGGGCGTAGAATTGATGATATCCGCCCCTCCATTGATGGGCCGTGAGTACTGGGCGCTATCATATTTGTGGACTGGGTGGCTCTTTGGGCGCGGCGCGGCAACTCGGATCTGGCCACTGGTCCGTCGCCGCAGTGCTGATTGGTCGTGGTACGCTCGCGCAATGCGCACGAGCCTCGCTTATCTGCGTTCCGCCCTAACGGAGACAGGCACCGTTGTTCTTCTGGCCAGGGACCAACCCCTGCCTTACTATGAGGCAGTCTGCCTTGCCGGAGCAGGGGCACAACTGGCTTTGGCTGACACGGTCTATCATCCCGTCGGTTTCGACAGTGCAACGCAGCCTTTTGAGGGCTCGCGGGGAGAATACAGGCTATGTTGGCGGGCGCGGAAAATCGCTCCGTCACGTACCATGCCCCTGGATGAGTTGGCTGGGGCCGTCAGACGTATTGCCCTTGATGCAGCGGTGGAGGTGCTCAACCAGCGTGCGGAGCCCACAAAGTACGGCCGCTTGCACGAAAACGTCTTGCGGTCACTTGAGCAACACGGTCTACTCCATGTCCTGATGTCCCTCATGTCCGAACAGGCATCCTTCACCCCGTTGCAGTTCCTGCGCGAGCAGGTTCGCGCGACTCTGAACGATGCACTGCACGATAGCCTGGACCTGATTCGCAATGGAGAAGAGGGCGAATGCTGGTGGTGGTTGATCAAGCCACCATCGACACCGCCCTTGAGCGAACGGGTCGAACAGGCGGTCTTTGATGCTCTAGTTGCTGAGCACAACGTGCAAGTAGCGGACCTGCAGCGGAGGATCTATGAGCAGTTTCCCGGGCCGCTCACGCCAGATAGTGAGTGGATCGTTGCTTGTGTCAAGTCTTATGCGGAGCCAGGAGAGGCAGACATCTGGTCACTGAAGGCCGAGGAGGAACCAGCTCAGAGGGCGCAAATACGTAGCGCTATGCTGTTGCGACTGCAAGAGCTGGGAGAGCGTATGGGATTTCGGACGCAAGGCGGGCTTCTGGGCTTGGACTTGGTCTGGCAATCGGGCAAAGTTCCGGAGGTGGGCTACGCACTGCTAGATTCGGTGGCGCTACAACCACTGCTCTTGTTGGCTCCTGCAAACCCACCAGCCCGTTTGATCGCTGTAGTATCGGATTCTCGTGCAGAGTTGACCCGGCTGGCACTTGGCAGGAATGTCTGGCTACGCAACAAACTTGCAGAGAGAGGTTGGCGGTTGCTTCGCGAATCAGAGATTTGCCAATGGTCCGAACGATCTGATGTCGCGCTGCAAGACTTGAATGCGATTTCTGGTCTCGAATGGCTGCCTGCGCAAGAGCGAACGCAGCTTTCGCTGATATGATGTACGATGAGTGAGGGCAGTGTGGTCGCAGCAGGCCAGGGAACCCGCCTGGCGGGTTCCTTGGGTATCCTGTGCGTTCTTGTTCCTTTGCTTCGGTATGTCGCTTGCTGCTCCACAACATGGAAACTGGCTCGCCAGTGACTCCCTCAGTGACGGGAAGCCCTTCGTTTTCCGCTTCGGCGCCATCGCTAACCCGACAGACCCTGACACAGAGTATGATCGGGCTGGCCGTCCCCGCCGTTGTGGAGAACCTTCTACAGACCCTTGTCTTTCTTGTTGATACCTTGCTGATAGGCTGGCTCAAGGATCCCGCGACGCTGGCCGCCGTCAGCCTTGCCAGCCTGTTTCTCAACACGGCGAATCAGATCTTTGCCGCAGTAGCGATCACCGCGACATCGCTCGTTGCTCATGCCTGGGGAGCGGGGGAGTTTGAGCGCGCACGGCGTACAGCAGCCCAAGCACTATCGGTATCGGTAGGGTTGGCTGTTGTATCTACCATCGTCTTGTGGCCGGCAGCACGCCCCTTGATGACCATGATGGGAACCAGCGAACGCGCCATAGACTTGGGCACGCTCTACATGCAGACCATCCTGGTCACCTCGGTGCTGAGCTTTCCAATGCTCGTGCTCAACGGCGTCCTTCGTGGCTCGGGCGACACCAGGACACCGATGGCTGTGGCAGCCGCCATGAACGTGATCAACGTAATCGGCGCTTCTGTCCTGGTCTTCGGGCTTGGTCCCTTTCCAGCAATGGGCCTACAGGGTGCAGCGATCGCCACGGCGGGAGCGAGGCTTATCGGGGGGCTGTTGTCGCTGGCTCTGGTGATGAGTGGGAAACGCTTTCTGGCTCTATCCTGGCGCGACGTCCTGAGGGTCGACCTCGCTCTGGCGCGGCGCATGCTGAGCCTCAGCCTGCCCACGGCCGGGGAGACGGTGCTGATGCGGCTGGGCTTTATGCTCTTCATCCGCATTGTTTCAGGTCTGGGCGAGGCGTCGTTGGCCGCGAACCAGCTTGCAGTCAACGTAGAGTCGCTGTCTTTCATGCCTGGTCTGGGGCTGAGTGTGGCCAGCACCACACTGGTCGGGCAGTCTCTAGGCGCCCGCAGACCGGACCTTGCAGAAGAGACCGTCCGGATTGCCCTGCGCCTGAGTATGCTGGTGATGGGGCTGCTGAGCATTGTATTTGCCCTGTGGGGGCCAGCCATCGTCGCCCTGTTTGGCAGCACACCCGAGGTGAGCTACCTCGCCGGGCGGGCGGTGCGACTGTCCGCTCTAGAGCAGTTGTCGATTGCTGCGCAGATGGTCATTGCCGGCAGCATGCGTGGGGCCGGGGACATGCGCACCCCAGTTGTGGCCACCCTGATCGGGACCTTTGCCGTTCGTGTACCCCTGGTCTATTGGCTCGCGGTGACTCTTGGCTGGGGACTTGACGGCGTGTGGATTGGGACCGCTGTGGACTGGGGCATTCGCGGGGCCTTGCTCTATCTGTTATTTCGGCGTGGCGACTGGAAGAGGGCGTGGATGTGAAACAAAAACGAGGGGATGGATCCACATCCACCCCCTCTTTGTGCAGCGAGCTGGCTAGCGAATGGCTTTCTCTGCGGCCTTGTCGAAGAAATGAACATTGGCCATATCGAAAGAAACCTCGATCTGATTGCCGACACGGGCTGAGGTCCGTGGGTCAAATCGAGCGACGAAAGATTTGCCATCGGAAATCAAGTAAGCATACACTTCGCTGCCCATCGGCTCTGTGACGTCCACTGTGGTCTGCACGTTTGCTGCGGTGATGCCTGGAGGTGAGAACTCCCGGTCGTGGATATCCTCCGGGCGGACGCCAAAGATGACCTCTTTCCCAAGATAGTCGCCCAGGACCCTGGCTTTTTGCGCAGGGACCTGCAGACGGAAACCGGGGCCATCAACGTACATCTCCTCTTTCGTGCCAGACAGTTTGGCTTCGAAGAAGTTCATGGCCGGGCTGCCGATGAATCCGGCGACGAAGAGGTTGTTAGGGAAGTCGTAGAGGCTCTGTGGGGTGTCCAACTGCTGGAGAATGCCATCACGCATCACGGCGATTCGGGTGCCCATGGTCATGGCTTCGGTCTGGTC
>DIVN01000096.1 GCA_002435875.1 Anaerolineales bacterium UBA6131 | reverse complement strand
GCCTGAGCTATGGCCAGGGCTCATCGCGAGAGCACGCCGCGCTTTGCCCCATGTACCTTGGGGTCAAGGCCGTTCTGGCCAAGTCTCTTGAGCGTATTCACACAGACAACCTGATCAACTTTGGGATCATCCCACTCACCTTCTGCCACGAGCGCGACTATGACAATCTCCATCAGGACGACGAGCTAGAGATCACTGGCATCCACTCTTCGTTGAAGCAACGTACCGCCCTCGTCATCAGAAACAAGACCAAGGGCACCGCGTTCGAGGTTCAGCATAGTCTATCTGAGCGGCAGAGGGCTACGATACTGGCTGGCGGCACGCTGGCCTTGATGGGCAAATAGGGCCGATCAGACCCAAGACGACTCCTTCAAAGGCGAGGGACAATATGGCACAACGAGGTATCCGCGAGTTCGACGGAAAGCGCATGCTGGCGAGACATTGGTCAGACTACTTTCCGCAGTTGCCTCCGTACCCTGGACAGTTGGTCCTGGTTAGCCCAGAAACCAAACTGGGTGACCTTGGTCAAGCCCACCCCTGGTTGCATGAGGTGAGTTTGGTTGTGAAGCCAGACCAGTTGTTCGGCAAACGGGGCAAGCACGGTCTTATCCAGGTTGCCTCCACCCTCAACGAGGCGACACGGTGGATCGCCGAACGCATCAATCGAGACGCAACCATAGGCCATGTCACCGACAAGCTCACTCACTTTCTGATCGAACCCTTCGTTCCCCACGAGCGTGAGTATTACGTCGCGATCAACAGCAACCGCGACGGAGACACCGTCCACCTATCAAGTCACGGCGGAGTAGACATCGAATCCGTGTGGGACTCTGTGGTCAAGCTCCACATCGGGGTGACCGACAGCCTTACTCCTACCGACGTGCAGGCATTGTTGCCACCCGACACGCCGAGAGACCAGCTCACAACGATCGGCAACTTTGTCAGTGGGCTCTTCAGGTTCTACCGCGATCTTGCCTATACCTACCTTGAAATCAACCCCTTCGCCGCTTGCGACCGGGCCGTGGTGCCCCTCGACCTCGTCGCCCGCGTTGACGACACCGCACAGTTCGAGGTCGCCGACAAATGGGGAGAGCTATCGTTTCCACCCCCGTTCGGCCGTCGCATGACCCCGGAAGAACAGTACATCAGGGCCATGGACGAGAAGAGCGGCGCATCCCTAAAGCTCACAATCCTCAACCCGAGCGGTAGGATCTGGACCATGGTCGCTGGTGGAGGAGCAAGCGTAATCTACGCCGACACCATCGTTGATCTCGGCTATGGCAAAGAACTGGCAAACTATGGCGAGTACAGCGGCAACCCCTCCACGGATGAAACGTACGAGTACGCCAGGACCATTCTGGACCTGATAACCCGCGAAAAGGACCCGTCAGCCAGACCCAAGTATCTGTTGATTGGCGGGGGCATCGCCAACTTCACGGATGTCGCGAAAACATTCACCGGCATCGTCAAGGCTCTGCGCCAGTACAAGCAGAAGCTGGTCGATACCGATGTCAGGATCTTCGTGCGTCGTGCCGGGCCCAACTATGAGCAGGGACTGCGCTTGATGCAGCAACTGGGCCAGGAGTTGGGTGTGCCCATCGACGTGCATGGGCCAGAATTGCACATGACGAGGATCGTGAACCTTGCGCTCGAGACAGATGCGGCCGCTGCCAATGCCGCCCAGGCTCACCAGGTGGTGATCAATGGCTAAGCAGAGACCGGACTATGTCCTGTTCGACCGGAACACAACTGCTGTTGTGTACGGGTACCAACAAGCTGCAGTTCAACGCATGCTCGACTTTGACTTTATCTGCCGACGCAGTACGCCCTCTGTTGCGTGCATCGTTGACCCAACGCAAGATGGCTATCACAAGTGCTTCTGGGGTACGGCCGAGATTCTGATTCCCATCTACCGCTCGATTGCTGAGGCTGTACAGCGGCATACGGAAGCAGATGTTATGGTCAACTTTGCCTCGTTTCGTTGAGCCTACTCTACCTCGCGAGAGGCACTCGAAAGCGCCACGATTCGCACCGTGGCCATCATCGCAGAAGGCGTGCCAGAGAAAAGGGCCAAGGAACTCATCCAGATCGCCCAAGAGCGAGACAAGTGGATTATCGGTCCCGCCACGGTCGGAGGCATTGCCGCGGGGGCTTTTCGCATCGGCAACACCGCTGGCACTATCGAGAACATCGTCGCCGCGCGACTGCACNNNNTGAACAACATCATTGCTCTGAACTCGGATGGCGTCTGTGAAGGTATCGCCATCGGTGGCGACCGTTACCCCGGTTCTACTTTCCTGCAGCATCTGCTAAGATATCAGGCCAACCCAGAGATCGGGTTGTTGGTGATGTTCGGTGAAGTCGGCGGGTTGGATGAGTACGCAGTGGTTGAGGCCCTGCGGGATGGCCGAATCAACAAACCCCTGGTCGCCTGGTGCATTGGGACGTGCTCCAAAGTCTTCCCTGCAGAGGTGCAATTTGGCCACGCGGGGGCGCGTGCTGACGCGGATGCCGAGACCGCTGATGCAAAAAACCGGGCTCTGCGCGACGCCGGGGCTATGGTTCCGAAGTCGTTCGATGACTTTGATCGCAAGATCCGCGAGACCTATGACCGCGCAGTCCGTCGGGGCAGGCTGGCTCCGAAACCGGATGCCGAGGCCCCACAATTGCCCATGGACTATGCAGAGGCGCTGCGCCAAGGACTGGTCCGCCGGCCAGCCGACTTTATCACG
>DIVN01000153.1 GCA_002435875.1 Anaerolineales bacterium UBA6131 | reverse complement strand
GCAAGTTCTCCAGCAGTACGATCTGGCCAGGTTTCATGGCTTTGACAAGGCTCTGTGCAGAGGGACCCACACAGTCATCAGCTTTGCTTACGCTGTGGTTCAGCAGTTCTGACAGACGCACGGCAACCGGGGTGAGGCGGAACTCTTCCGCCACCTTGCCTTTGGGACGACCCAGATGCGAGCACAGGATGACCTTTGCACCCTTTTCCTGCAGATACTTGATGGTTGGCAGCGCGGCTCTGATCCGTCCATCGTCGGTGATGTTACCGGCTTTGTCCTGCGGAACGTTAAAGTCGACCCGCACCAGGACACGTTGTCCCGCAACGGAGATGTCTCGTACCGTCTTTTTGTTCAAGTGGATTCCTCCTGTCAATGTGTCCAGCTCGGGATGCCTGCCGAGGCATAAGACCACAGTATTCTATGCGCGTTTGTTCAAGCGTAAAATGGTCAGCGCACTTCGCCTGCCTCAAGTACTTGACCGCGGATTGGATCAAGGGTCACCATTTGCCCGTCCTTCAGCAGTGCTAGATCGTCCCCTACCCCGATGATGGCAGTAACCCCGAGCTCGATAGCCAGACGCGCGGCATGAGAGTCAAGGCCCTCTTCGGCAACCACCAGGCCGGCTGCCTGGCGCGCCAAGGCTACGCAGTCCCTGTTGGTTCGGTTAAATGCCAGTATGTCTCGCGGTCCGATTGTGGCCGCATCCGGGAGGCAGTCAGAGATCAGGCGTACGCGGCCTTGCACAACCCCATTGCCTATGCCGTTCCCTGTAGCAACAATCTTTTCCACAACCTGGACTCGGATGAGGTTCGTCGTCCCCGGTGCGCTACCGGCAGCGCCGCCCGTGACAACCACGAGATCGCCTGGCTCGACGTAGCCGTGCTCACGGGCTGCATACACGGCATCGGCGAGCATCTGGTCTGTGTTGGTAGTCCTCTCCCCCAGCAGGGAGTGTACCCCCCAGTATAGACAAAGCTGTCTTTGCACCATCGGGCTTGGGGTGAAAGCGACGATTGGCACTGTTGGACGGAAGCGCGAAACCATGCGCGCAGTGTGACCGGATACTGTGGGCGTGACTATGGCCGCTGCTCCCAGTTCTTGGGCTGTCTCGCAAGCGGCGTGACTCACTGCCTCAGCAACGAGTCTAATCTGCGGCCTTGCTGGACGCGTGGCGGCCAAACGTCGCAGGAGTTCTTCTTCGGCTCGCTGCGCAATGCGTGCCATGGTCTGTACTGATTCAAGGGGATACTGACCCACTGTCGTCTCACCGGAAAGCATGATTGCATCTGTGCCGTCGAGGATCGCGTTGGCCACGTCGCTGGCCTCGGCGCGTGTCGGCCGCGGATTGCGCATCATCGAGTCCAACATCTGTGTGGCCGTGATCACCGGTACGCCCGAGGCATTGCAGAGGCTGATGATCTGCTTCTGCATAAGGGGGACCTGCTCGGGCGAAGCCTCGATGCCCAAATCGCCGCGCGCCACCATGATGCCGTCCGCAGCCGCAACGATTGCCTCGATGTTTTGTATGGCCTCAGGCTTCTCAATCTTGGCTATGACAGGAGTGGGCTTGTCGAATGCCGACTGGCGACGCACGAGCTCTTGCAGCATGACCACTTCGTGCGGGTTGCGCACGAAGGAGATAGCGATCCAGTCTGCCCCCTGCTCGAGGGCAAAGGTCAGATCCTGTTTGTCCTTTTCGGTAATCGCGGGGATGCTTGTATGGGCACGGGGCAAGTTCATCCCCTTGTTGCTCTGCAGCATGCCGCCGGTGATCACCCGACAGCGGATTTCGGTCTCGGATGTCTCGAGTACCACGAGCTCAAGAAGCCCGTCGTCCAGCAAGATGCGGTCGTCCCTGGCCACCAACTTGGGAAGGCTGGAGTACTGCACCGGGATCTCGCCCGCGTGGCCGATAACTGAGCGGGTCGTAAGGACGATCTCCTCTCCCTGAGTCAGCGGCACGCCGGGGTCCTGGAGCTTGCCTACTCTGAGCTTCGGACCCTGCAGGTCCACCAGGATCGCCACCGCTTTGTTAACGTTGGATGCTGCCTTGCGGATGTTGACAATGTTCTCTCCATGGTATTCGCGATCGCCGTGCGAAAAGTTCAAACGGGCGACATTCATGCCGGCAAGCAGCATCGCTTCGAGTATCTCTACGGAGCGACTGACCGGGCCAATCGTGCAGACAATCTTTGTTCTCAAAGGCGCCATGTGCATCTCGCTTTCTTGGACGTCAGTCGGTCTTGGGCGGACCTCGTTGTATGCCAGTAAGCTAGAACGCGCACACTAGCATGAGGTCATTGACATTTGTGCCGGTCGGGCCGGTGATAATCAGGTCGCCCAGTGCCTCAAAGAAGCGGTAGGCGTTGTTTTCTGCCAAATACGCAGCTACATCGAGGCCTTGCTCGACGGCCCGAGCGGAGGTGTTCCCGGTGACAACGGCACCGGCGGCATCCGTAGGGCCATCGGTGCCGTCTGTGCCGAAGGAGATGATGGCGACATTGGATATGCCGGCTAGGCGTGGCACCGCCGACAACGCCAGCTCCTGGTTGCGCCCTCCCAACCCCGAGCCACGCACGGTGACCGTGGTCTCGCCGCCCACTACTACGCAGGCCGGACGGGCCACCGGTTGTCCAGAATGATCTATCTCGCGGGCCACGGCCGCAAGGAGCTTGGCCACTTCGCGGGCTTCACCTTCTATGAACGTTGACAACAAAACGGCGTTCATTTCCAGGGCCCGTGCTTCCTGCACGACAGCTTGCGCGGCCAGCTCATTGCTGGCGATTACGACGCTATGCGTGTGCCGAAAGACGGCGGAATCCTGCTTGGGCGTGTCGCTCGTCTTGCCCAGTCTGCCACTCTTGAGGTGGTCGACAATCGCGGTGGGAGCTTCCTTGGTGAGGCCGTATCTGTCCAGAATGGCCCACGCTTCGTCATAGGTGCTCGGGTCGGGACAGGTAGGGCCAGAAGCGATGACTTCAAGCGGACTACCAATGACGTCCGATATGATCAGTGCTAGCAGTTCAGCTGGCGCCGCGACCTGCGCGAGCCTGCCACCTTGCATTTGGGAGAGATGCTTGCGTATGGTGTTGATCTCCTGAATGGTTGCGCCGCATCTCAGCAGAGTATTGGTGAGCGTCTGTACGTCCTCGAGTGCCACACCATCGACCGGCAGAGGCATGAGTGCCGATCCCCCTCCGGAGATGACAGCGATGATCAGGTCCCTGGGTCCTGCTTTGCGCACAATGTCCAGAATGGCACGACTGCCGACAAGCCCACGCTCATCTGGGATAGGGTGGCTGGCCTCATGGATGGTTACCTTGCGAGTCGGAGCGCCATACCCGTCCTTGACATTCACCCAGCCGCCACTAATCCGCTGACCCAGCTTCTCCTCAATTGCCGCCGCCATGGCTGCGCTTGCTTTACCAGCACCAACCAAGTACACGTGCTCGAAGGTATCCAAGTTGTACTCTTGCACACCTACGCGGAGTGTAGATCCGTCCAACACCAGCGCCTTCGCCACGGCTTCGCCAGGATCGACCGCGCGGATGGCTGCTCGGAGCAGCCGAACAATCGCATCAGCGCAGTCCGGCGACAGATCTTTGTCAAGTGCAGTAATGGGCTGGAAGGAGAGATTCATAGATATCTCTGTGGGGCCTTTGTCTTGATTCTAGCCAAGAACACGACCTACACCAAGCCAGACAGCTCGCAGCAGGGCCACACCTATGCGGTAGTCTGTCTGCATCTGGGATCGAAGTTGGGGAGTAGCCTGGCTCTAAACAAGCACTCGCCCTTCCGCATCAGGCCTGCGGGGCCATGTGGCCATAGGTAGTGGGTCATCCTCTTGGATGGGGTGTCAGTTCTCGAATGCCGGCAGCAGACGCCACAATGGCCAGCGAAGTCAGGCTGACGAAAAGTCCGCTTTCGACGACGCCTGTGATCTGCTTGATCTCGCGCTCGAGTCGTCCCGGGTCTGCAATGCTGGAGAATCGACAATCGAGAATGTAGTTGCCTTCGTCGGTCACAAAGGGGCTGGACCCACGCATGCGCAGAATCGGGTCGCACTGTAGTGCGCGCAGCGCCGGCACATAGGTTAGCCAGCCAAAAGGGATGACCTCAACGGCAACTGGCGCTAGAGTGCCGAGCTGCTCCACGAGCTTCGAAAAGTCCGCGACAATGATCTCCTGTTTGGAGGCGCAAGCGACGATCTTCTCGCGCAGCAGAGCGCCGCCTTGGCCTTTGATCAGCGTCAAATCGGGCCCTATCTCATCAGCCCCGTCGATGGTCAGGTCGATCGTGGGATTCTCAACCAAAGTGGTCAAGCGAATGCCAGAGGCCTCGGCCAGCCTGGCGCTGGCGTTGGATGTTGGGATGCCAACGATGTCTCGTAGGCTTCCTTCGCGCATCCGCGCTCCGATCATCTCAATCGCATGGTTCGCTGTAGTACCCGTCCCCAGTCCCAGAATCATGCCGCTGCTGACCAACTCAACTGCTCTCGCGGCTGCCAGGGCTTTCAGATTGGTGCCCATTTTCCTCTTCTCCTTCATGATGTTCATTGTCTAGGGTGCAACTAGCACCCATTGGTGTTGTTGAGCAGATGCGCTCAGGCTATGTTTGTTGCGCAGCCCGCTGCGATGCTACCTGAGACCGCGATCGCTCAAATGTCCGACGATGAAAGCCCAGGTGCCGGCCGATGTTCTCGCGCACAAAGCTGATGTCGTGGCCGCCTTCCTGCACGCAGTACTCAAAGGGGATACCCCTGGAGCGCAGGGCCTGAGCAAAAGCGTCATTCTGCGGTCGGTCGAAGGCTTGGGTGGCAGTAGAAAGGAGCAGCGCCGTGCCGGCCAGGCTATCGACCCATTGGATCGGATTGTGGCGCTGCCAGACTACCGGGTTGTCGCCTAACAAGTACTGTAGACGGTAATAGTCAGGGTACATCTGCGCGATGTCCAGCGTACCCAGCAAGGATGACGCAGCGCAGAACAACTCGGGGTGCTGCGCCGCAGCGAGCATGGCGCCATAGCCTCCCATGCTGAACCCACATATGGCGCGAGCCTCGCGGTCACGGTTCACGGGATAGTGTCGCTCAGTCCATTCTACCAGCTCAAGGAGGTAGGTGGAGTATTTAGAAAGCGGGCGCACAGGGCTATCAATCCACCATCCGCTGTCGCCGGCAGGCACGACCAGAAACGCAGTACCTAGCTCGGCCAGGCTTCCTGACGAAAATGTTTGGGTGCGGACACTCTGGGGATCGTGGCCTGAGCCGTGTAGGAGGTAGATCACAGGTCGGTCGCTCGGGCGCTGCTCTTCCCAACTTAGCTCGCACACCAACACGTCTATCTGCCGACACAGCGCTGAGCTTGACCAGCGCTGTCTGTCGAACCTGACGGTACCGGCGCGCCTTGGCGGGCCAGGTTCTGCACAAAGGGTGTCTGGGCTATGCTCGCTGGCCATTGTGAGTTTGTTGGCGCCCCAGGGCTACACCACAGAGAATCAGCAGGCCGCAGAGCACCTGAACCATCTGGATGGTCTCACCCAGCAAGATCCAGGCGACCACGACTGCTACCAGCGGAGGGAGAAAAGAGTAAACGGAAGTGCGCGCACTGCCCAGCTGGCGGACGGCGGTGTTCCAGATGAAATAGCCTATCCCCGTCGCGAGCAGCGCAGAGAAGACGAGCCCGAGCCAGCTTTGCGCCGATACCGACGACCAGGCTTGCTTCTGCAGGTCCGGGATGGCCACGAGCACCATCCATGGCGTGGCCGATGCCATCATCCACGCCGTAACGCGCATCGGCGAATTGCGGCTCATGATCGTCCGCGATAGCACGGTGTAAACCGCCCAACTGATTGTGGCGCCCAAAGTCAGCAGGTCGCCGATCGCGGTCTGCGAGCTCCACTGCACCGTGGACTTGCCCCCAGATACGAGCAATGCGATGCCCACAGATGCAAGGGCAATTCCCAACCAGTTCTGGATGCGCAGGCGCTCGCGGCCCCATATCTGGTTGATCAGCGCGACAAAGATTGGCACAGCAGCGAGAATCAGCGAGGAGTTGCCAGCGCGCGTGCGCTGGATGCCGTTGATGAAGAACATCTGGTATACGAAATTGCTGAGAAAGCCCAGCAGCAGCACGCTGAGGCGATCCTGCGGCAGCAATGAGAGATCTCGCTCCGCAAGCCATGTGAGCGAAAGAGCGACGATCGATGCTGCCGAGAAACGCAAGGCGTTGAAGGCTAGAGGCTGAATCTGCTGGACCGCGGACTTGACAATGGCGAAGTTGGAGCCCCAGATGAGGACGAGGGCAATCATCGCCAGTTCAATCGTACGCGCCGGTTTCCGCGACGACTCCACGGTTATGCCCCTGGCGCGTTAAGGGCCCTGATCATCAGCTCAGCGGCATCCGCGGGAGTCGATGCGATCTGCGCACAGCTCAAGTCTCCCTCACGCAGGATGAGCTGCTTGCGACAGAAGGAGACAAGATCCTCCCAAGGCCGCGCCAGCAGTACCAGCGGGCGAGCAGGTATCGATCTGGTCTGCAGGAGGCTCAAGAGAACGGTGATCTCAGTGAGCGTGCCGATGCCGCCTTCCAGAGCGATGAACCCATGTGACAGGTCCGCCATGGTTTGGATGCGCTGCAGCAGCGTCTCAGCGCGGATCTCTTCATCGACCCACTGGTTGGCCCGATGCTCGCCAAATACCCGGCAAGTCACACCAATGACTTCCGCACCGGCTTCTTTGGCCCCTCGGCTGCTAGCCTCCATCACCCCACCATAGCCGCCAGTGCAGATGCTGAGTCCATCTTGGCCAAGGCGCTGACCGACCAGGCAAGCCGTGGCATACACTTCGGTTGATGGCAATACCTGGCCGCTGCCAAAGACGGCGACGGTGCGAGATTGATGCATGGACTTGTCTCCTAGCAGTCTGCCGTCTCTATTCCGACGTGACCGGCTCGACTTCGACGATGCGGAATGGATGGACGTTCAGTACCATCGTGCGGTTGTACTGGGTCGCCGTTGGTTTCAGGCGGTTGTACACATGGCAGTGGCCATGCAAGAGATAGCGCGGCTCGAAGCGGTCCATCAGCTTGAGGAAGGCGTCGAAACCGGTGTGACATACGTCTTGGCCGTCGTGTATCCCCAGGGGCGGGGCGTGGGTTACCAAGACATCAAGGCGACGACGTCGCAGGGCTCGCTTATGGAACAGGCGTACGCCGAGCGCCAGAGCCCGGTAGCGCATCTCAGCCTGCGTGTACTGGTAGGGGCCTTCGCGGTATCTCATGGAGCCTTGCAGCCCAGCAAAGACAAGGCCGCCGAACTCAGCCACCTGTCCGTCAATGTTGATGCAGCCGCCGGGCAGCATGGCTTCTCCCGAAGAGGTGATCGTCACCTCGTTGGCATGATTGCCAATCACATAGAGGAGGGGCACATCCAAGACGCTGACTATGTACTCGAGGTACTCGCCGGGGAGATCACCACAGGAGACAACCAGATCAACGTCGGAGAAACGTTCGCGGGCGCTCGCCGTGTAGACCTGAGGCGCAACCTCGTCGCTGACCGCGAGGATCTTCATCGGTAATGCATGTGGGCTCTCTTTGTCGAGCCTTCACAGTGTCGGAGCCAGATGTACATGGTGTGGTTGTCACTGCCTAGCATGTATCTCAACAGACGATGGACGTCCTTCGGCGCCTATCTGCCCGGAAGCGCAGGGGTGAATATGGCGATGATCTCGAGATCACCCGTACCGGCGTTGCGCAATGCATGGATCTGAGCGGCTGGTGCGTGGATACATGAGCCAGCCGAACAGCGTTGCTCTCCACCGGAGAGCAGGAGCAGAGCGTCGCCTTTAACAATATAGATTGTCTCGGCCGAACCCGCATGGATATGGCTAGCGATTTCGGCGCCTGGATCCAACCGCAAGACACGCACCTCAACGTCCGCGGAGACGCCAGGGTTCGTTGCCCGCCGCACGTATACACCAGAATACCGATCGTGGGCTCTCCACGCCTGGCCGTCAGTATCTACGACGCTGACATCCATGGGTCCTCTTTCCTCGCAGTATGAGGGCATGTCCTAAAACCGATATCGTATTGTACCTGTATCCCAGGCCAAGAACAAACGGACTACGGGTGGTCATGCAGAAGCGCGCTGCAGAGGCAGCGAATTGCGAATGCACCGTCAGCAAACGAAGAGGATGCCAACTGTCACAGGGGTGGGCGGCTCTTGTACCTCGCCCACGTAGGCGAATGCCTCCCAACCCGCCCAGCAGATGAGCCTCATCACGTCGATCCCCATGGCCTCCATCGATGGCCGCGCCTGGTATGGGAACCGGCACCTACCAGTTTCCAGGTATTGGCAAGGCTCCCCGTGGCAGAGATAGTCTTTGCAGCTCCCTCCACCCAAAGCCATTGACAGGTGGTAACCGTCTTTGAAGGCTTGTCTTTCAAGCTCGCCGGCCAACCGAGCACTCTGCGCATGGAATGAGAGTGCACGCATGCGCTGTTCATCGGTTGGTGCTGGTCGCGGCATATAATCCTCGGCGGGCCCCACATCGCACTTGAACAAGATGGAAAAGAGGTAACGCTGCAAAGCCTTGCGCACCAGATCCAAGTCCGGGGCATAGGGTGGGCAATTCGGAGTGGCGCCCAGATGGTTGCAGCGGGGCACCGCGCACTTGAGGCGAACGCGCTCGTCGACGACGATCTCACAGACCGGCACGACGGTTGCGCCAGAGGCGCCGAGCTCCAGAGCTATCTTGACGTACTTCTCAAGGTCGGCTCGTAGGGTATCATCATCCACTGTCTGACCCAGCACACGTAGTTGTCTATTGGATGGTTGCATGGGCTACCTCCCTCTTCTGACTCGTCCACATCATACTTTGCTGCGGTCGCGCCAGCAACCTTCACTTCATTCTGCCGTTGCACTACAATAGCTAACCAACCCTAGCAGCAAGACAGGAGTGAAATGGCTGGAAGCAGCGAAGTAGTTGACGTGCTGTGCGACCTTATTGCGTTGCCAAGCGTGAATCCCGAAGGCGATGTGACACGAAGCGACGCTACGTATGGTGAATCGCGCGTGGCAGAATACGTGAGTGAGTACTTCCGGTCCTATCCGGTGACTGTTGAGCGTCTTGCCGTGTCGCATGGCCGTGACAACGTGCTCGTGCATATCGGCAACCATTCGTCCGAGACGACTCCACTGCTTCTGGAGGCGCACATGGACACGGTGGACCCGGGCGGCATGTCCGACCCATTCGTACCTAGAGTAGAGCAGGGGCGCGTATACGGCCGCGGGGCTTGTGACACAAAGGGTTCTCTAGCAGCCATGATGGTGGCGGTGAAATCCATGCTCGAGCAAGGCGTCGAGCCCGCTCGCCGGGTTGTCCTGGCGGCCACGGTAGACGAGGAATATGCCATGACCGGTGCCCGTCACCTGTTAACATTGGGGAGGCGGTTTTGGGGAGCTGTTGTGGGTGAGCCCACCGGGTTGCATATTGTGACTGCGCACGATGGCCAGATCTACTGTCGAGTGGTTGTGCATGGCCAAGCCGCACATACTTCGAACCCTTGGGACGGGCTCAACGCGATCTATCTCATGAATGAAGTCGTGAGCACAATCCGGAAGCGCTCGGAGGTGGAGTACCCTCGAAGGCAACACCCGCTGTGCGGTGCGCCGCTGCTGACGGTGTCGGTGATCCGGGGAGGGACGTCTGAGCACATCGTGCCCGATCGTTGTGAGGTGCTGATAGACTTCCGGGTGATTCCTGGTGAGTCTTGTTTGCAGGTGCTGGGAGAGCTGAAGGGGTGGCTGCGCGAGGAGCTCGATCCGGATACCCTCTCACACGTAGAAGTCATGGCGCCGCATAAGATGGAGACCCCGCTGGAGACACCTGTTGAGCATCCCTTCGTTCAACAGGTGTACTCTGCAGCACGTGCCGTCGTCGGCAGTGTCCAAATGGCCGGGGTGCGCTACAACACCAATGCCAGCCATTACGGACCAGGTGGCATTCCTTGCGTGGTGTTTGGGCCAGGGAGCATCAGGCAAGCGCACTCTGCATTGGAGTATGTCGAGATCAACGAGCTGGAGTCAGCCGTGGGCATTCTGCGGTACTTGGTGGAGAGTGGCGCGAGGGCTCAGTGAGCCCGAGGTACCATCGCCTGCGGCCTGCGATAGCTACAGTGCCGGAGGCACGCCTCCCGGGACATCGACCGTCATCGGCAAAACGTTCGGTGAGATCTGCATCGTCGCTTGAGCGCGGATCGTCACGGAGCGATTGGCGATGGGGACCGCGTTGCGCTGTTGGGGAGCATGCGCACAAGCGGAAGGCCGCACAGCATGACCAGGGCACTGCCCGCAAACGCTCGCCCCAGTCCTACGTGGTCTCCGATGGCTCCGACCGCAACGGCAATGGCGGACTGCACGACAAAAGTCGTCGCCAGGTACAGCCCGTTGGCCAGGGATCTGTTCGCTGGGAAGCTCTCCTGAACGACAGCCATTAGCACCGACATGGTGGACAGAGCTGTGAGGCCCAGGAAGAAAAGAATCACGACTTGCGCCCATCCTGTAGAAGCGAGGAAAAGCAACATCAAGACGGGGCCGCACAGATAGGCAATCGAGAGCATCGTCCGCCGCCCGAATCGATCGCTGAGCCCGCCCGAGAAGACCACGCCGACGGTACCGGCCAGATGGGTCATCGAGAGTGATGCCCCGGCGACCCACAGTGCGGCTCCACGCTCGGTCAAGAAGGTGGGAAGGTAGATGCTGAGTGCAGAGGTCAGGAACGCCCTGGTCGCCACCAGAGCGGTCACTATCAACATGAGGGGCGCCATTGTCATCAGGGACTGCTTCATCGGTGCGTGGGATGAGTTAGATCTGCTCGGCAGAGTAGGCATTGTGCGGAGCTGCCAAAACAGCAGCAGCGAAACCAGAATGCCTGGCAGCATCAGCCATGGAAGGCGCCTGACGCCGAGTAGTTGCACGACGCCAACCACCAGCAGCGGCCCCAGGGATGGGCCCAATTGGCCACCTATCATCCACATGCCCATGCCATGACCGAGGCGCCGGCCGGACAGGTGCCCTACTGCGGCAGGACCCGAGGCGTGGAAGACAGCTCGACTTATGCCCGCCATCAGTAGCAGAACGACCAACGCCGTGTAGTTTGGCGCGATACCCAGCAGGCTCATCATCACAGCCGTGATGCCCGGGCTTAGGTAAATCAATGCCTTTAGCCTGCCGCGATCCGTAGCATGGCCGAAGATGGGTTGGAGAAGGGATGGCAAGTCCAGAAACAGGGCCAGCAGGCCGGCTCGGGCGTTGGTGAGTGCCATTGTGCCGATAAACAGAGGCAAGAGTGGCGGTAGGAAACCCTGGAAAGTGTCCTGAACGGTGTGGGCGGCAGCGATCAGCAGCACACCTTTCCGATCGAATCGCTCTTCTGCCTCGCTCAGTTCCGTTTTCGTTGGAGGTGAGCTCAAGTTTGCGTACCTCGCCGAGATGTCGGACTTGGACCGCGTGGGTCACGAGCGGTTAGGGCTTGGGGACTTGGGCAGCAGAAAGGTTAACGGACTCCCCAGCAACAGAGTCACTGCGCCAATACGAAATGCGCTTGCCAGACCTATCCAGTCTCCCAAAGCACCTACCAGGGCGGTCGCCAGGGCCTGCAGCAGGAATGATAGGGACAAGTAGACGCTGGTAGCGAGCGCCCGGTTTTGGATAGAGCTTTCCTGTACGATTGCCAGGGCAACCGGTGTAAAGGTAAAGCCGACCAGGCTGACTGCAGCAAGCGCCAGCAACTGCCCAACTCCGTTCAGGGCCAGGGCTGCGAACAGAAATAGGGGACTCAGTATCATGGAACCGAGGATGATCTCTCTGCGGCCGACTCGATCGCTCAGGCTGCCGCCCAAAAGCACCCCGAGTGACCCGGCGGCCTGGTATACGGTCAGCGATGCGCCGCCCAGCCACAGGCCCGCTCCGGACTCGCTCAACAGCATGGGAAGGTAGCTGCTTAATGCCGAAAAGGCCAGAGACCGTGCTGCCGTCAGATAGGTCAGGGGAAGCATCACAGAACGTACTTGGCTGAGGGCCAGGTACCAGGGTAGCGGTCTCGATATCCCCATGTCGCGATGTGGTACGGTTCGAAGACGTACTGCCATGTAGACCGAGGCCGCCAATCCAAGCACCAGCAGCACGGGCATACTATTGATGCTCCAATGCTGCACAAGGGTTACTACGAGCAAAGGACCGATGGTAAAGCCCATCTCGCCGCCGAACACCCAGAGGGCCATCCCGCGTCCCACCGACCCGGTCTGCGCATGGTTGGTGGCCAGCGTCGGCGCGATGGCATGGAAAGCCGAAGTGCTGAGGCCGGCGAGGGTCAGCAGCAAGACCATCACCATATAATTCGGTGACAGATGCAGAAAGCTGGTCATGATTCCTGTGATCGTTGGCGCCAGGATGACCAGGTAGCGCAGGTCGATTCGATCGGCAAGGTGACCAAGAACAGGTTGCAACAAGGCTGGTAGTTGTCGCAGTAGGGAAAGCATGCCTGCCTGGGTATGTGAGAGCCCCAGATTCGCTGCAAACAGCGGCAACAGGGGAGGCAGAAGCGAGACGTACATGTCGTTTGCGGCGTGTCCGACGCTGATGGCGATGGCGCCACCTCCTGCGCTCGATGCAGGGGCCGCATCTGGAGACCGAGGGATGGGCTCTATCGGCAAATCCTTCTCACGTGGGGTATTGGGCGAGATCGTCGGGGCCTCCTGGAAGAAGCATGGATGAACGTGCACGGCGTAGTATATGGCCTTCCGTCGAAGGCGCCAAGTCGTACCGGTGTGCGGCACCTTTGGCCTCCGTCGGGCGTTTGCGGTATACTGGCTCCGCAAATTCGTCCTGGGTGCGTCTGGAACGAGTGCTTATGAGGAGGTTCCATGATTGGTCCGTCGACAAAGTGGATGCTCGATGAAAATATCCTCCGTTGCCCGGCATGCGTGAGCGGTCCAGGTAGGGATCCAACCAAAGCCGATCCCGGACAGCTACAGGTGGTCAAGGAGAAGTGGTTGGTTTGCGTCGATTGCGGGCGCAAGTATCCGGTCGAGGATGATATCCCTCAGATGCTGATCGAGATTGGCGACAAGTATCGTGCTACGCCGACCGAGGAGCTGTCGTAAGGTGGGGCATTGTCTGTGTCGTGGGTGGCCGCGGAGCTTCGCTACTCTTGTCGTGGCTACCTTGCTGCTCGAAATGGGCAGCGGTGGCGCTGTGGCGGATGGTGGAATGCGTATTGTCTCCAATTCGCATACGCTCGAGTTCGCCGAAGCGATCACCTATAACCTTGCCCTGGAGATGGCGACCCCGGTGACCGAAGTGACGCTCTACTATCGACGGGAGGGAGAGGGAGTTACCGTGCGGGTGCCGATAGAGCTTGTGCCTGGCGAAAGCTCGTTCACGTACACGTGGGAATTGGAGCCAGGCACCATACCGGTGGGCGAGCCGATCGAGTATGAATGGCGAGTTCGCGATGAAGCTGGCACGGTCTTGCAGACAGAGCCCCTGACCTTTGTGTACGCGGATGACCGCTTCGATTGGCGGACTGAGGCCGAGGGTAGCATTCTATTGCACTGGTATGGTCCCGACTCCACAATGGCCGGTCGCCTGTTGGGTTACGCCACCGCCGCCATTTCCAGGTTGCAGGACGAAGTGGGAGTGGATATCAGCCAGCCGATAGAGATCTATGTCTACAACACCAAGTCAGACATGAGCCTGACACTCCCCAGGAAGAGCGAAGCGTACGACGAGCGCATCTTGACCTTGGGAGTCGTGGTAGATGACGCGACGCTCTTGTTGCTCGGCTCCCATGAGGGTGTTGAGGGGACGATCGCTCACGAGCTTTCGCATATCGTTGTTGGGTTGGCTACGGAGAACCCCTACGTTGACTTGCCAAGGTGGCTCGACGAAGGACTTGCCATGTATGCGGAGGGCGAGCTCCCCGCGATCAATCGGCGGGCACTAGAGGCGGCTGTCAAGAGCGATGGCCTGATTTCGGTGCGATCGCTATCTGCTTATACCGGTGACCCGGAGCAGGTTGATCTCTTTTACGGAGAAGCCTATAGTTTGGTCGACTTTTTGCTGCGCAAGTACTATGACGACAAGATGGCACAGTTGCTAGACGTTTTCGTTGAAGGCATCAGTCAGGAAGAAGCGCTGATGAGGGTATACGGCTTTGGCATAGATGAGCTGGACGCCAAGTGGCGTCAGAGCCTAGGGCTGATGCCAAGGCGGGTGGCTTCCGAGGCAGTGCCCACTGCAGCCCCTCCAGATCGCCCCCGATCAGTCTGCCCTTGGACGTGGCTCGCCAGCTCTGTAGGCCTGGTAGGCTACGCGCTTGTTAAGAAGCATGCCCGAGCTGCCTGAGGTCGAAATTCTGGCTCGTGATCTGCACAGCCAGTTGACCTCGGCTGCCTTCACACAGGTGGAGATTCTCTGGCCACGTAGTGTGGCTACCCCGGACCCCACTACCTTCTGCAGACAACTATGTGGTAAGGCAGTTCTTGCTGTCGGCCGACGAGGCAAGTTCATTGTTGTTTCGCTGAGCGGACCTAGCTTCCTTCTGATTCATCTGAGGATGAGCGGCCAGTTGCGCATGGTGGACCGGGCAGATGCAATTGATCCGCACTGCCGTGCAGTGTTCCATCTGGCGGATGGCCGCAGACTAGACTTCTCTGACACCCGCAAATTCGGCCGCCTATACTGGCTTGAGGATGCTACCAAGGTGCTGGCCATGCTTGGGCCCGAGCCGTTGGACAAGGGCTTTGCCGTTGAGGAGCTTGCGTCACTGTTGTCGCGACGCAAGGGAGCGCTCAAGCCCTTGCTACTCGATCAGCGGGTGCTGGCTGGGCTTGGCAACATCTATACGGATGAAGTGCTGTTCGAAGCAGGATTGCATCCCATGCGTCGCGTCAACACCCTCACTGGACAAGAGATCACTCACCTGTACCAGTCAATCCAACATGTGCTGCAACAAGCGATAGTCAACCGAGGGACCACTTTGGGTGACGCCCGTTTTCGCGATACGATGGGTCGGGCTGGTCAGAATGGAGAATACCTGCAGGTCTACCAGCGCTCGGGGCGACCCTGTGTGCGATGTGGTACGCCAATTCAGCGTGAAGTGATCGGCGGAAGGGGCAGTCACTTCTGTCCACAGTGCCAACCCCTTGCTGGCGGCTAGAGTTACATCTGATGGTGTCATCCGCCGCAGAGATTGCCGGCTCACCTCAGCGTAAGCGGTTCCTGGTATTCGCCTGGGGCGTCAAGGAGGTGTTCCCGTGTCGCAGATTGACAGATCGCGCATTCTTGCGATCAATCCCGGATCTACATCGACCAAGGTGGCTCTGTTTGAGGAGGAGCAACCGCTGTTCAGTGAGACGGTTGCCCATAGGCACAATGATATCGCGCGCTTTGCACGAATCCCGGATCAGTACGAGTTCCGGCGAGATGCCGTATTGGCTGTGCTCGCCACTCATCAGGTGGCGTTGGACAGCCTTAGCGCCATCGTGGGGCGAGGCGGGATTCTTAGGCCGCTTGAGGGCGGCACCTACCGGGTGAATGAGCAGATGCTGGGCGAGCTTCGCCAGCCAGCCAAGGAGCGCGACCATGTGACCAATCTTGGGGCGCTGATTGCGGACGAGATTGCGCGGCAGGCAGGCGTACCTGCATACATCGTTGACCCCGTGTGCGTAGATGAATTCGAGCCTATTGCCCGGATTTCTGGCTTGCCTGGTGTGGAACGCAAGAGCCTTGCGCACGTTCTCAGCCTGAAGAGTGCAGCGCACCGCGCGGCCCAGGAGCTGGGGCAGCCTTACAATGCGTTGAGACTCGTCGTGACCCATCTTGGCGGCGGCATTTCGGTTAGCGCGCACCTTTATGGCCGGATGGTCGATGTGAACCAGGCACTGGATGGTACTGGACCTTTCTCACCTGAACGGGTTGGCGGTCTGCCGGTGGGAGACGTGTTGCGCTTGGCCTTCTCTGGAAAGTATACGTATGAGGAGCTGTTTCGTATCTTCACTCGCCAAGGTGGGCTGCTTGCACATCTGGGCACCAACGATGCCCGAGAGGTCGAGAAACGCATAGCAGCGGGCGACGAACACGCTAGGCTCGTGTACCAGGCCATGGCCTATCAGATCGCCAAGGAGATTGGGCTGATGGCGACGGTGCTGCAAGACCGGCCGGATGCCATCGTCCTCACCGGCGCCCTGGCCAACTCCAGTATGCAGATCGAGTGGATACGCGCACGGGTGTCGTGGATGGCTCCATTGTTGGTCTTTCCAGGCGGTGACGAGATGTTGGCCATGGCAGAGGGGGTGCTTCGCGTACTGCGCGGCGAGGAGACCGCCAAAGAGTACTGATGCAATACCGATGTCCAACTCTCAACCTTCCTGGACGGACCCGGTGCAGCGATGCAGCAGCGCACCCCGAAAGGAAGGCATTGTGAACAACCTTGCGCGACGCCTTGCGTCAGTCGCGGAGCAAAGGGTGGCGGGGAGCAACGAAGGGGAGCGGATCATTTCATTGGCCAACCTGGCAACGGTCGCGGCGGAGTTCGGGCTCACTCGTCATGAGGCCGAGTTGGCAGCCCTGCAGCAGCGCGTGGTCCCTGAACGCTACCAGCGGAATCTTGGGACTATCGGTCTGGAAGGCCAACTGAGACTGCGGCAGGCTACAGTCGGCGTAGTTGGTGCAGGCGGCCTGGGAGGCTGGGTGATCGATGGCTTGGCTCGCATGGGAGTTGGGCAGTTGATCATCGCAGACGGCGATGCCTTTGTGGAGAGCAACCTCAATCGGCAGGCCTTCTGCAACGAGAGGACGCTGGGCCGACTCAAGGCTGAGGTTGCCTGCGAGGCAGTTGCAGAAATCAACAGTGCGGTGCAGACCAGAGAGGTGCCTCGCTACTTGCAGGATAGCAAGAGTATGTGCGAGGCGTTGGCTGGTTCGCAGGTGCTTGTCGACGCGCTAGATTCTCTGCCCGCCCGCCTCCAGCTGCAGCTGGCAGCTCAAGAGCTTCATGTTCCTCTTATACACGGGGCTATCGCGGGGTTTGTGGGCCAAGTGTTAACGATCTTTCCTGGCGATCCCGGTTTGATCGCTCTATACGGCGACCGGACGGTCCCCGAGCACGGGGTGGAGACGCAGTGGGGCAATCCAGCGAGCACGCCAATGCTCGTAGCTGCCCTGCAGGTGCAAGAAGTGGTCAAGGTACTGACCGGGAGAGGGCAGCCTCTGCAGAGGCGCATGTTCTTGATCGATGGGGAGACGGGCACGGTGGACATCCTCGAGGTCTAGGACTGCGCTGCGGCTTGGGCCGGCTCGGCACCAGGAGCGATGTACGGCTTCTGCAGATGACGAAAGATTCATCTACGTCGCAATTCCCTTTCATGCTCCGTTCACTTGTCAGTAGTATTCTCTCTTAAGTATGCAGTGGCATCTGCTGCGCGGAGGGTACGAAGTGATCGAAGCCAGGACCCAACCTCGGGCATGGTCGACCGTAGGAGTCGAAGGAATCTGCGGGCGCAATCTGGCCGAGCCGCGGGACGTGCTATATTCTGCAGCCAAGCGCACCATAGACGTCTTGGGATCGGTGCTACTGTTGACCCTGCTGGCGCCGCTGATGGCCCTCATCGCTTTGGCGATTCGATTAGACTCCCCTGGCCCAGCCGTGTTCAAGCAAGTCAGGACGGGGCGCTGGGGCAGGGAGTTCGTGATGCTGAAGTTTCGCTCCATGTATGTCGACGCCGATCAGGAAGTGCACCGCAAGTTCGCGACGCAGTATATCAACGGGTCCCGCACGACCGGAGGCAACGACACCCGTGGAAACCTTCCGGTGTTCAAGCCCGCGAATGACAAGCGTATCTCTCGAGTAGGCAAGTGGCTGCGCCGCACCAGTCTGGATGAGCTGCCGCAGTTCTTCAACGTACTCAAGGGCGATATGAGCGTGGTAGGCCCACGGCCCGAACTGCCGGTGTTGGTGGAGCAGTATGAGCCGTGGCAGCGGGTGCGCTTTGCCGTGCCGCAGGGCATCACTGGCTGGTGGCAGGTGAACGGGCGCAGTGACAAGCCGATGCACCTCAACACCGAAGATGATATCTACTACGTGCGCCATTTTTCGCTGCTGCTGGATATCCAGATCATTCTCAAGACGGTGTGGGTAATGCTGCGCGGCAAGGGGGCTTACTGAGTGGATTAGCAAGCGCTGATCGCCCTGGGGCGCGCTATGCCGCCCCGGTGATCATTCTGACGATGCTGCTGGTGATTTTCTTTTTGGGGCTGGACATCTGGGCGTGGGTGAGTCTCTACCAATTATTATGGCTATTGACATCTCTCCCCGGCATGGCTATAATCTGCTTCG
>DIVN01000271.1 GCA_002435875.1 Anaerolineales bacterium UBA6131 | reverse complement strand
TCAAGCGACAGGGAGTAAGCAAGCGGCACACAGAGACCAAGATAACCGGCAAAAGGGTTAGGCTGCGCAAAGTGCCCGTATGCACGCATGTATCGCCCGAAAAGCACGAAGCCTGGAGGGCCGATCCTCATCAGAAACTGGCGGATCCCGATAGCTGCCTCGGCGGTCCCTGCTAGCAGCAGGGCCACCACCAGCGCTTTGCCATGGCGAGCCCCGATCATGTCGGAGACCAAGATGTAGACGGCCAGAACCTCAAGCCATTTAACCGTCTCTTTGCCTGCCAGCTCAATCGAGCTAGCGCTGACGGTCGAAAGCAACAAGGAACCGACGACGGCAGCCGCAGGGACAAGCAAGGGGAGAGAAGGGATCACGATCTTGCCGCTGACCGCACGACGGAGCAGCCACAGTACGGCCAACCCCAGGATCAAAATCTCAGCCATTCCAACGTTGATTGGCCCAAGTGAGAGCTGTCGCAAGGAGCCGAAGGGTACGCTGAAAGGCAGAAGGAAAACCAGAAGCTCTGGCCGGGTAAGCCCGACGCAACACAGAGCGATACCAACAACTAGTACCAATGCACGAGAAATGGGCAGCAGGGCGAGCAGGGTCGCCAGGGCTAGAACCACCAGAAGCTGCAAGATTCTCGGGAACAGCTGAGCAATCCCGACCCGCCGGAGGACGATCATGCGCACCCCAGCCCTACTTGCGCCAGCACCGATGCTAAACCGAACAGGGGGCTGGTTGCAGCTGACAGAAAAGCAACGCATTTCCGGGCGTTGCCACCTACCATCGTTCCCCTGCCTAACTGCATCGTCCGCTCCTCGCCTAGCCGCTACCGATGATCACCTTTGCCTGAGGGCAACCGCACGGATTCGGGTAGACCGGGCCCTGTCTCCTGCGCAGGACGTGCAAGAGACAAGGCTCGACATTGCCTACTCAGTGGGCGATGGCTTGTCTTGGCCAACCTCAGAGGCCAGGACTATCGCCTCGGCAATGTCCTTCATTGGGCGGCGGGTATTCATACTCATCTTCTGAATCCGCCGGAAGGCTTCTTGCTCCGTCAAGCCCTGGCTATCCATCAGGATACCCTTGGCGCGATCAACGACCTTGCGAGTCTCCAACGCATCTCTCAGATCGTCGGCTTCCTTCTGCACAGCCTGGAATTCCTGGTAACGCGCCAGGGTAACCTCGATCGCCGGTGCGACATTGCCCTCTCGAAAGGGCTTAACCAGGTACCCTACGACCCCAGCTTCGCGCGCGCGTTCGATAAGATCCTGTTGGCTGTAGGCAGTAAGCAACAGCACGGGGGCCACCCGCTCCTCAGTCAGGATCTTGGCGGCCTCGATGCCATCCATGCCGGGCATCTTGACATCCATCATCACCAGATCAGGGCCAAGTTCGCGTGCCATGTTGACAGCACTTTGCCCGTCGTTGGCCTCGCCTACTACCAGGTAGCCAAGGTTCGTCAACATCTCGCGCAGATCCATAAGGATGATTGACTCGTCGTCTGCGATCAGAATTCTCTTTCGCTTCAAGTGCGTATACCTCCCACCGATATCTTGGGGAATCTGGCGACAGCCTTCACGCCACCGCATCCGCCAACTGTAGCACCTTCACTGAGGAGGGCAAAGGTCCCTTTGAGATCACCCTCCACCAGTGTCTGCACAATCCTGAGCCCAAGGCCCCCATCGGCCTGTAGGTCAAAACCCGCGGGCAGGCAAGTACCATCGTCGCCTACAATTATACTCACCATCTCGTCATCATTCACCAACTCGATCGTCACCAAACCTGCCTCCCGGTGCTCATAACCATGCTCAACAGCATTCAGCAACAACTCGTTAATCACCAACGCACACGCGGTCGCTTGCTGAGACGTCAGAAAGACTGTGGGTCCAGTCAGGGAAAACTGAATGGACTTGCGTGGGTCCATGACACTCTGTACCATCTGGTCAATGATGCGCTGCGCAACCTCGCGCAGATTGATCACGCTGGCGCTGTCGTGAGACAAGAACTCATGCACGACCGCAACGCTCAGAATTCGGTTGACGGTCTCCGACAGTGCCTGGTTCACATCGGGATTGTCTGAACGCCTGGCTTGCAAACGGAGCAAAGAAGCGATCACCTGCAGGTTGTTCTTCACCCGATGGTGAATCTCCTGAATCATAGCCATCTTGGCTTTCAGCTCTTGTTCCTTCGAGCGCGCCTCCGTTGCATCGTGCACCGTAAGGAGCACGCCAACGGGCATGGCATCAGGCGGTGCTGGAATATCCGAGACATCTCGGGACCAGAGGCTCCTCCATGTCCTGCGCCCATAGATCGGCAGTGCCTTCCGGATCCAAATGCGTCCTTGTTCTTCCTTCTCCTGCTCCACGCAAGCTCCGGAAGCCAGCGCATCATCAACGAGCTGGGCATCACCAGTCTCCAGCTCATACACGCTGTGGCCGACCAAGTCGCCCATGTAGCCGATACGTCGGTACAGATTGGTGGCGATTCCGCTTGTATACTGCACCTTGCGCTGCAGATCGACCAAGACGATTCCGTCATGCTCCCCAAAGGGGGACAGCTCTGCCGCTCCGGCCAACTCACCACGCGCAACCATATGCTGCAACTGCCTCATAGCTCGCTGAAAGGACCGATTGCGACGCCGGTGCCTCTCGTATGCCAGGAGGTTAACCTCAAAGCATAGAGCAGCTAACACACTGCCGTCACTGCCAACCACTGGCAAACACTCACGCTTGATAGGTGCTTCATGCACCGACCCGCTCTGCGGGCCTCGCGGCGCATGCGTGCTCGACAGGGTCTGAAAGACCCACGGTGCGTCGTGAGGCCGAATTCTATGTCCCACCAGATCCTGCTCGCGCACAGGGAAGATCGAATGTGGTCTTGCTTGATCGGTTACTACCGCCCCACCTTGTCCATCCGAAAGGTAGAGAAGGATGTCGCTCCGACTGAGGTCGGACAGAATAGGCAGGGCCTGACGTATGCGATTGAGAAGACCCGCCTCGATCTGCGCGAGATCTGCTGCTGCAGCCTCTATGGCAAATACTCCCTTCGTCCAACGAGAAGCTTGGACGAGGCCCACTGGCCCAGGCGTCGTACCCTTCAGTTGACCGCATCGGTACCGCGACAACACTATTTGAATAGTATAGCATATCTGAGCCCGCGGCGCAACTTGGCCTTGCACCTGTCTGGCGGGCAGACCATCGCCTAGCAACTGGGTTTCGTGCGATTGACAGGTCCACTCCCTCATGGTATATTTGAGCGGTTACCTCGCCATCAGGGGATCGCACTGGCTTCTTCATCGTACCGTAAATAGCCAGGACAGCGCGCGATCCGGCCCAAATGGGAACGAAACGAAGGAAATCCATGGAGGAGTCTATGCGCACACCTATCGTCGCCGGCAACTGGAAGATGAACAAGACGGTCGCCGAAGCTGGCCCGCTGGTCAGGGAGATGATCCCGCTGCTTTCTCAAGTGAACGGTGCGGAAGTTGTGTTGTGCCCACCCTTCACCGCACTTGCCACCGTCGCCGAGCTCATCCGGTCCACCCCGGTGCATCTGGGAGCACAGGATATGCATTGGGAGAAAAGCGGGGCGTTCACGGGAGCCATTTCCCCGCTGATGATACGTGAACTCTGCGAATACGTCATTATCGGCCACTCGGAGCGCAGGCAATACTTTGCAGATACGGATGAAAGCGTCCAGCGCAAGGTTGCCGCCGCGTATGAGCATGGTCTGCGGCCTATAGTCTGTGTCGGCGAGAATCTACAACAGAACGAAGCTGGTGAGACGGCCGAGTGGGTCGCGGGCCAGGTAAGGGCGGCTTTGACAGGGCTCGCTGCCGAGCAGGTGCAGACCCTCGTCATCGCCTACGAGCCTATCTGGGCAATTGGCACAGGCAAGCCCGCTACCGGCGCTGGCGCCAACTCGGTCGCCGGCCTGGTAATCCGGGGCACGGTCGCCTCCATGTTTGGTGAAGCAACTGCACAGGCCATACGCATTCAATATGGCGGCAGTGTCACGCCCGACAACATCGGCGAGTTCATGATTCAGCCAGAGATCGACGGCGCGCTGGTCGGCGGAGCGAGCCTGATTGCATCCAAGTTTGTCGCGTTGACCGAAATCGCCGCAAAGGCCAAGCAAGCTAAAGGCTAGCCTTGGACCCAACGCCGGCTCTCTGGCTGATCGTTGTCACCTTGCCGCTCATCGTGCTGACCCGCTGGCTCAACCAGCACCTGCAGGGGGTGGGATTGCTTCTTACCGGCAGTGAAGAGACGGCCATGCTGTTACATTACCTAATCCTGCTGCCAGGCATTGTGCTTCATGAACTCAGCCACTTTGTGGCCGCCAAGGTTGTAGGGGTGAAAACGAGAGGCCTCTCACTGCGGCCGTCTGTACGTCGCGGAGGAGCAATCCGCTTTGGAGCAGTAAACGTAGCCAAGTCCGATCCCTTTCGCGAAAGCTGGATCGGCTTGGCGCCGTTGCTGACAGGTGTTGGGTTGATCCTCTTGGTCGCACGCTGGCATTTTGGTGTGCAGACCCTGCCTTCGCTCGGATTCCAAAACCTGGGCCTGCTACTACGCACCTCCTGGCATGCCCCAGACTCGCTGCTCGGCCTATATCTCATCTTTGCAGTGAGCAACTCCATGTGGCCCAGTGAGTCAGACCGGCAACCATGGGCCGTTGCGCTGCTTTTCTTTGCTCTGCTCGCAGGTATGGTCTATGTATCGGGCCTGTTGGCGCGCATACCGGAGGGCTTGGGGCAGTGGGGGCTTGGCGGGGCGACTTTGCTCGTGCTCGCCTTCACGCTGTCAATCAGCGTAGATCTTGTTTTTGCAGCGTTGCTGTTGGCAGTGGAAAAGGTTGGCGAACGGCTGCTCGGGAGATACGTGGAGTACTAGGCGGGGGGCTGCCAGTGCACCTGACGCCTGCCCTCCGGTTGTCCGTTCTTGTACTCAACACTGACCGCCCTATCGAGAGGACAGGTCACGCCTGTCACTGGCGACAGTAACCACCGCAAGCACGGCGACGACCAGCAGTCCCAAGCCTAGCAGAGCTCCGAGCTTCAGAAGACGAGAGGAAACAGTGAGGGCCAGGGCGCCGAGCCCCGCACTGATGGCGAAGTAGAGCCAGACCACCTGCGCTTGGGAAAGCCCCAGGTCGACAAGACGGAAATGCAAGTGTCGACGATCGCCCGCTCCGACCCGATGCTGCTGCCGCAGACGCACCAGGATCAACCAGGCCACATCAAGAATCGGCACCACCAGCACAAGCAGAACGGTTGCCATCCTCGCCCCAGCTACGATGCCAAGTGTTGCCATCGCATAACCCAGAAAGTAGGACCCGGAGCTGCCCATGAAGAGGCGAGCTGGCGAAAAGTTTCGTGGAAGAAAACCAAGCGTGCTCCCGAGCAGCGCCAGGGGTAGCAGCGACACACTGTATTGACCTTCGCGATACATGTGGATGAACAGCACCGCTGACAAGATCGCGGCGACGCCAGCAGCCAACCCATCCAATCCGTCAAGGAAGTTGACGGTATTCATCATCCCCAAGATCCAGGCGACAGTCGTCAAAACGACCAGCCACCAGCGAAAGATCACCGGTTGATCCGTAAAAGGATTCATCACCCTCTCGATAAAGACCAGAGAGGTGATCGCGATCAGGGCGGCAATCAACTGGACGATCAGTTGCGGTCGAGGCCCGAGCTCGCGCCAGTCATCATAGAGACCAGCCAAGAATAGAAAGGTGCTGCCCAGGAGGATTCCTGTCAAGCGCAACGATTCGTTAGGATCGGGACCTTCTGGAGTCGGTAGCCATGCAGCCAGTCTCGCGGACAGCAGCGCAGCGAGCAGGAATGAGCCAAAAAGGGCTATACCACCTACCCGCGGTATCGCACCAATGTGGCGCCGGCGGGGACCAGGAACGTCGACCAGACCCCACTTCTTGCCCAGAGCTTCCGCAACGCGAGATAGGACGAATGAGGCAAGCAAAGAAACGCAGAAAACCAGGGCAAACGGCATGCTGCTCGCTCCCAATCAGCAGAGTCGCGCTATCCGCGCTGATAGCCTACGCGCTTCATGCTGTGCCGAACTGGCGATCGCCAGCATCGCCCAGCCCAGGTACAATGAACCCCGGCGGTGGCTCGTCGGGCCTTGATGGTTCTGGGGTAAGATGGTCATCCACAGCCGCGAGGTGGATGGGCACATCTGGATGAGCTGATGTCAGGTGCGCGATTCCTTCTGGCGCACCAATGATTCCCACGAACTTGATACGCTTGGCACCCCACTTCTTAAGCAGATCGACGGTCGCAACCGCAGAGCCACCCGTGGCCAACATCGGGTCCAGAATCAAGCAGACTTGCACCGTTGGCATCACGGGAAGCTTGTTGTAGTACTGAACTGGCTGTAAGGTCTTGTGATCACGATACAGGCCAATGTGCCAAACCTCAGACGCCGGCATCATTTCCCAGATCCCATCTACCATCCCTAGACCAGCACGCAAGATGGGCACCAAACCGATCTTGTCAGTCAGCTCGTACCCAGCTGTGGTCGCCAGTGGCGTGTGCACTGGCGTCTCGCGCACCCGCAAGTCTGCCGTCGCCTCATAGGCGAGCAACATGGCCAGCTCGCGAACGAGTTCACGGAACTTCTTGGGCTCGGTCTCGCGGCAACGCAGCAGAGTCAGTTTGTGCCGAATCAAAGGATGGTTAGACACATGCACCTGTGTCATGAACACCTCCACCAAAGGCCGTATTCACAGAACCAGGGAATCCAATGTCTCGGATTCCCTGGTCGCTTTCTAACCCTCGCTCTTTTTGAGGAGGATCTCCCACTCCCGGTCTACATTCGCCTGAATCTGATCGATGACCGACCGGAACTGCGGCTGGAACAAGTGCCTGAACCTGCCTTGCGTCTTCAGCCATTCCTCTACTGGCTTCTTCTCCCTCGGCTTGTAGTTGACCTTCCAGACGTTGTTCTCCACTTCGTACAGCGGCCAGTAGCAGGTCTCCACAGCCAGACGAGTAACCTCGATTGATGTCTCAGTCGAATGTCGCCAACCTCGGTTACAATCGGACAACACATTGATAAAGGACGGGCCATCAGCCGCAGCTGCTTTCCTGGCTTTCTCCATGAGATCCCGCCAGTTGCTGGGCGAGGCCTGAGCCACATAGGGGATGTGATGTGCAGCAATGATTTCGGTCAACGGCTTGCGCCACTGCTGCTTGCCTGGACGCACTTCGCCAGCCGGCGACGTGGTCGTGCTCGCCCCCAACGGAGTCGCGGAACTGCGCTGGATACCGGTGTTCATGTACGCCTCATTATCCAGGCAGATATAGATGAAGCGATGGCCGCGTTCCAGTGCCCCTGAAAGCCACTGCAGGCCAATATCGTAGGTTGCCCCATCACCACCGATGGCCACAAACCGGATGTTCTTATCTGGCATCTTGCCCTGGCGAACCAGAGAGCGATACATCGATTCGGCACCAGCGATGGTGGACGCGACGTTTTCGAAAGCGCTGTGTATCCATGGGACACGCCAAGCAGTAGTCGGATACATTGACGTAGCAATCTCAGTGCACCCGGTCGCTGCACCGACTACCACAGGCTCGTCGATAGCATTGAGAATCTGACGAATGATGATCGGCTCGGCACATCCGGCACAGAACCGATGGCCTGAAGCCAGTCTCTCGGGCTTGGCAGATTGCTCTTTAAGCCTGATAGCCATTGCCTACTCCCTCAATCCAAGATAGCTTACCTGCGACTTGACCTTCCCGCTTGACGCGATTTCCTTCAAATCATGCACAACCTGTTCGATATGCTGCGGGAAGATGTCGCGCCCACCGAGACCGAAGATATAGTCGACCACCTTCGCGTCGCTTCCTGCCGCAAAGAGTGCCGAGCACAGCTCCATAAAGATCGGGCCTGCGCCTTCGTGAGCTCCGAAGCTGATCGAGCGGTCCAGCACGGCCACCGCACGCACCCGCGAGAGGGCACGAGCGAGTTCTGCAGCAGGAAACGGCCGGAACACACGCAGCTTGAGCATACCTATCTTGACACCCTGCTTGCGCATGTCCCTTACCACAGTGCGGCACGTACCAGCAGTCGAGCTGAGAACGATGATGGCCATCTCTGCATCGTCCATCTCGAACGCGTCAAATATGCCATAGTTGCGTCCAAACCGCGAGCCAAACTCCTTACCCACGGCCGTGATGATCGGCATTGCCTTGCTGAACGCATCCGTCTGCTGACGCTTGTGCTCGAAGTAATAGTCGTACATATCCCAGGCCCCGAAGGTCTTGGGATTATCGATATCGAGAAGCGAATGCTCGGGAGCATACTTGCCGATGAACTCGCGCACATCCTTATCGTCCGCTACCTCAACACGCTCAACCCCGTGGCCGGTGATAAAGCCGTCCTGCATTACCATCACGGGCAACTTCAGGTCAGCATGTTCGGCTATGCGGATAGCCTGGATGGTATTGTCGTAGGCCTCTTGTGCCGTTTCAGAGTACAGTTGAATCCACCCCGCGTCACGCGCACCCATGGAATCGGAATGATCACAATGGATGTTGAGGGGGCCAGACAGCGCGCGGTTGACAACGGGCATCACAATCGGCAGGCGCATGGACGCTGCGATATAGAGCATCTCCCACATCAGCGCAAGGCCGTTAGCAGCCGTGGCGGTCATGACGCGCCCGCCTGCAGCAGCTGCGCCCACGCAGGCGCTCATCGCCGCGTGCTCGCTCTCTACAGCGACAAACTCGGTGTTCACTCGACCATCCGCTACGAACTGTGAGAACCGTTGCACCACCGCGGTCTGTGGCGTAATGGGATAGGCGGCTACAACGTCAGGGTCTATCTGACGCATCGCCTCTGACACTGCATGCGCACCATCGAGAGCTACTTTGGTCGCCATAACCATGGACGTCCTCCTCACACTATTCGCTGAGAGCACGAAAGCCCTGGGCTTTCCTACTCTCCCTCCATAACCATTTGAATCACCTTACCCTCCTGGTGGGTGTGTTCGTGATCCTCAACCTTTACGGGACAGACCGCTGCGCAGATTCCGCAGCCCTTGCAGTAGTCGTAATCGAAGGCCACCCAGCGGCCATTTTCGACCACGATGGCTGAGTCAGGACAGTGAATCCAGCAGATGAGGCAGTGGGTGCAGCGCTGTGCATCGTGAACAGGACGCTCTGTCCTCCAAGATCCCGTCTTGTATTCAGCAGACGAGCCTGCCTCCAGCACGATGCCACCAATGTTGGCTTCTCTCCAGCTTGCATTCTCCTTGGCCATGCTCAATTATCCCTCTTTCACTTCATCATAAGCTCGGCGCAATGCTGTGACGTTGGCCTCCACCACTTCAGGACGCAGTTTCTCACCGAGCTTCTCAAGCACGGTCTCGATCACATGTTCAAGCTTCACCAGCCCCGCGGCCCGGACTATAGCGCCGAGCATCAAAGTAGCCGGGATATCGCGCTTGAGCGTCTCCATTGCGATCTGTGTTGCATCAACGGTAAAGACCTTGACCTGATCACTCGTCAGTCCAAGACGCGCACGCACCTGCTGCGGAGTCTCGGGACTATTCACGACCACTACGCCGTCCTGCGCAAGCCCTTCGGCGATATTCTCAACCCCCAGCAAATTGGGATTGACCACGACGACTACCTCTGGATACAGGACCTGATAGTGGACCTCGATGGGTTCGCTGCTAATTCGCGTGTACGCCCGGATCGGTGCCCCCATGCGCTCGGGGCCATAGTCCGGAAACGCCTGGAAGTACTTGTCCTCTCTCAGGGCCGCCTCAGCCAGAAGCTCACTTGCCGTAACGATACCCTGGCCTGCTCGCCCGTGCCATCGAATTTCTGTCAGTTTCAAGTCGCCCTCCTCAGTACAATCACAAGTCGTGAGCTTCGGGCTCACGACTTGAGTTCACCCAGTCATCCCTACCCAAAGACCAGAGTCATTCTTCGTCACGAGGCAGGACCGTAACGAGCCGGCGTTTGGGCTGGCGTTCCAACTTGCGCTGGCAGTTCACACAAGTGGTCGTCTGCGGCATGAACTCGAGACGATCGGGGTCAATGGGTTGACCGCAGATCTCACAGATCCCATAGCTTCCCTGGTCCGCAGCCTTGAGGGCACGATCGATGCCGGCCAGCTTGTTCTCCAGCGTCTGAATGATCGCCAGAGTCTTCTCTCTCTCGTAGACATCCGCCGCCGCATCAACGGAATCCTCGCCAGCGTCGACGATTCGCTCCTCCACACCGATCTCCATGTAGCTGCGGAGGCGACCAATCTCATCGAGAGTCCGCTGCCTTTCTTCCTGCAACCTGGACTTTTCGAGGCTCTGCATGTAATCTCACCAGTAGCCGAAATCAGAACTTGAGCAACGAGAACACATCATAGCCCTCAAGGGCATCCACACCCTTCAAGTCCGTGAGTTCGATCAGGAAAACGATCCCGACAACCTTGCCCCCGAGCTTCTCGATCAACTGCGCAGCGGCCTTGGCAGAGCCGCCAGTCGCAATCAGGTCATCCACAAGCAAAACGGACTGCCCCGGCTGGACAGCATCCTTGTGCAACTCCAGTGTGTTGGTCCCGTATTCCAGAGTGTAGCTCTGGCTCACTTTGTCATAGGGAAGCTTGCCTGCTTTGCGGACTGGAACAAAGCCGGCGCCGAGCTCGTACGCCAGGGGAGCGCCAAAGATGAACCCCCTGGACTCGATCGCCGCCACCAAATCAATCTTGGTGTCTACGTAATGGTCAAGAAGTCGATCTATGGCTTCCTGGAAGGCATCGGCGTCCCTCAGCAAGGTGGTTACGTCCCG
>DIVN01000138.1 GCA_002435875.1 Anaerolineales bacterium UBA6131 | reverse complement strand
AGCTGTGGACCAGTTGCGGCCCCTCTGTGCTGTCGCGAATCTCCCATCCCATCGCCTCGATGGATCGACGTAACGTGTCTGCCGCTGTCCAGTCCCGGTCCCTGCGCGCTTTCTCCCGTTGTTCTACCAGTGTGAGAACCTGACTGGGTGGCTGCGTAGACTGGTCAGCGCGGGTTGACTTGCTCGCCTCCAGCGTTCGCTGCCACACATCCGGCGGAATGCCGTCAGTTGGATCCGGCAGAACTGGAGAGCCAAGTTGATGCAGAGCAAAGCGCTCCCCATGCAAGAAGTGGCGTTCCTGTTCGTCGCGGCACACACAGACCCCTCCCCTGCCCATGACCAGGCATTCCTGCTTTGCCAAGTCTAGCGCCAGCGCGGTATGTTCATCGAGGCCAACGATGGTCATATGAGGCGGCAACATCGCCTTCAGTTGGGCAAAACGGGTTCTGCCGATAAATGCGCGACTGGTATCCAGTTCCTGGCCGCCTTCATTGTTGTCCCAATGGGAGACCAGCACCAGTGGCAGGCCGTAAGGACCGAGAAGGTTTAGCCCCAGTGACCAGTGCAGGTCGACGCCAACCTTGTAGATTTCGTACACGGGCAGCGCTTGCACACCGACTGCAATCGCTGCGGCACTTGTCAACACCAGCGCCGCGCCCTGACGGTGGCGGGCGAGCATGGTATGCCATGTCAGACTGCCTTGCAGTTGACGGACAGCGTAGGTGGGACTGCCTGCGCCCATATAGAGCACATTAGCGCCAAGAATGAAGGAAGCTATCTCCGCATTGTCCGGGCTGTAGGGCGTGTTTCGCTGTCGCGCCGGTACGACCGTGACCCGAGGAGTGTGATTCTGCAGGTGATGTTCGATGTAGCTAGCTACCTTGTCCGCGACCAATTTGCTATTGGGCTGGAATCCCGCCGGTGTCTCCAGGATAACCATCGAAATCGGTGGCTCAAGCTGGCGGAAGAGCCACTCATATATGCGTCGCCCACTTGCTGAGGTCTCACCAGAGCTGAGCAAGATGACGAGTCCAGGCTGCAGTGACACCATACTCTCCTAACTGGCTACGTGTTCCTGGTTCAGCCGGTCGATCACTTCGAGTATCTCAGCGTTGGAAGGTATGTCGGCCATCGAGGTGCTGTGGTGGCTATACCGGATGGTGCCCTGACGGTCAACCACAAACTGCGCCGGCAAACGCCCCAGTTTGAGCAGATTCATTTCCTGCCCGTATTGCTCAGCCACAATGTGCCGTGGATCGGCCAGACCCACAAATGGCATTTCGTGCCCTCGCCACCAACGGGCAAAAACGGCAGGATCCTCCGGCCCAACCGCGATCACCTCAGCCCCACGCTTCACAAACTCTGTATAGTCCTGGCGCAACTGCGCCATGTGGCGACGGCAGAATGGTCAGGCGAAGCCTCGATTGAACACCAGAACAACATGCTTGACCCCACGGTAATCTGACAGCCGCACGGGCTTGCCTTGTGCGTCCTGCAGCTCAAAGTCCGGCGCCATATCGGTTACCAACCGTGTTTCCATTCCGCTATCCCCCTTGTCAGGTGTAGTTCACACATACCGGCCAGGTTTATTTCGACTGGAGTCTCCCGAGAAAGGATATCACGGCCTCCAGGAACTCCTGCGGACACTCTTCTTGTGCGACATGGCCACAATTTGGGATAACGACAAGATCAGCGTTGGGCAATTCGCTGGCCAGGCGTATGCTCTGGCTGGTCGGCACCCAACGATCATCGTCACCTGTGACAACAAGAGTCGGTGTAGTAAGCTGTGGCAGAGTGGGCTCCATGTCCAGCGGTGTACTGGCCAGGTTGAATTCCCAAAAGGCTCGGTCCCAGCCTGCTACCTGCAGCGGCAGCTTGTAGCCTGCCAGGATATCGGCATCGATTTTGGATGGATCGTGCCATGCGCTAGGCAGCGCGCCCTCTAGCCTGGGTACCAGATAGCGCACCACCAATGGTCCCAGGCGCTGAGTCTGTGGAAGCTGATACAGCGGCCTGACCCAGGACGGCGGACCACTTTCATATACTGCTGGGCTAATTAGGACGAGTGCTGCCACGCGATCCGGAGCTCGCAGAGCAGTCCGCATGGAAACTGTGCCGCCAGCCGAGTTTCCAACCAGGATCGCTTTCTCAATGCCCAGTGCATCGAGAAGCGCCAGAGTGAGGTCCACCTGAGACGAGGCTGTATATGGGTTGCTTCCCTTCCAACTATCTCGGGTCGGCCGCTCAGTGAGACCGAACGCTGGCCGGTCAAATGCGATTGCTGTACCCTGCTCCGCAAGGGGTTGCATGACTTCGCGCCAGGAGAAGGTGCTGGCTCCAAAGCCGTGTAGCAGCAGGAACACAGGCGGCCCCTGCCCCGCAATCTTGTAATGGACTTGTATGCCGCCCACATCGATGAATCGGCTGTCAGCATCCGCCAGCTCTCCAGGGTCATAGACGTCTGCCAATGGCGGTATGGGCACAAGCAGCGGTGCGATACACAGTACTGTGGATAGCAGTACAAGTACCAACAGGCCAACACGCAGAGCGCGACGCATATTGTTACCTCATCACAATCTGATTGGTTGGGCGGGCTACGCACATTGTACTCGCATTCGTGGCTGGGAGCATGACTTGAGGCCGCATGCCCTGCAATGTATGGAGATATGCGGCATGGGCGGACTCCCCACCAGATCGGCTTGGGACGGCCGGGACACCTGATACGGCTTGATCTATGGCAACCCAGGCTAGTGCTTCCCGGCCAGTCAGCAGCGCGAATACCCTACCTCCTCTTCCGCTCGTTACCCTGTGCGCGCGCGCGGCAGGGCGCGTGCCTCCCAGCACGGCCCATCTGTTTGGGGTGGCGCTTCTCTCTGTGCGCGTTTTGAGACAACTGCAGTTCCGGAGAAGTACCATGAGTTGTCGAGTAGGGCTGCCCTGCCTGGTAAGGATCTCCTGAGGCAAGAACAACTGCAGCTTGACAGCCCATCTTCTACCGACTAAACTATTTAGTTAGACTTTTCTCAGGAGCACACATGGACTTCCAAGACGTGATAATGCGCCTGGACCACTACTGGGCTGAAAAGGGCTGCCTGATATGGCAACCTTACAATGTCCAGGTCGGTGCCGGTACGTGGAACCCCGCTACAGCATTACGTGTACTGGGGCCCGAGCCATGGAATGTGGCCTATGTAGAGCCCAGCGTTCGCCCAGCGGATGGCCGCTATGGTAAGAACCCCAACCGTTGGGGCCAGTATTACCAGTATCAGGTGATCCTCAAGCCGGACCCAGGGAACCCTGTTGAACTCTATCTGGATAGCTTGCAGGCACTGGGCATTGACCGACACCAACATGATATCCGCTTGGTGGAAGACAACTGGGAATCGCCCGGCCTGGGAGCCTGGGGGCTGGGTTGGGAAATCTGGATGGATGGGCAAGAGATCACTCAGTTCACCTACTTTCAGCAGACGGGTGGATTTGATCTTGCCCCAGTATCTGTTGAGATCACCTATGGTCTCGAGCGCATCGTGATGGTGCTGCAAGGCGCGCGCGACTTTGCGCATATCCGGTGGGGGCAGGGCATTACCTATGGAGATATGCTCTTGCGTCAGGAGATGGAACACTGCACGTACAACTTTGAAGTCGCCGATATTGCACGTTTGGCGCACATGTACGATCTTTTCGAGAACGAAGCGCGTGCCGCCCTGTCGCGTTCTCTTGTGATCCCAGCCCATGATTATGTGCTCAAGTGCTCACACGTCTTCAATCTCCTGGATGCTCGTGGGGCAGTCGGTGTGACCGAGCGTGCGCGATACTTTTCGCGTATGCGTGATCTGTCGCGGCAGGTTGCTGCTGCCTACCTGGCCCAGCGCGAGGAGATGGGCTACCCGATGTGCCGCACGCCTTCTGCAACGCCAGCGGTCGCTGTGCCAGATGGCTCAGAACCAGCCTCCAGCACGCCGGCAGAGTTGTTGATTGAGATTGGCTGCGAAGAGCTGCCGGTTGCTGATCTGGATGCGGCCCTGGGTCAGCTTCGTGAGAGCGTTCCGCAGGCTCTCAACGAAGCGAGACTGTCTTTCGATGAGGTGCGAGTCTCTGGCACGCCGCGCCGGCTGGTTGTCCACGTGCGTGGCTTGGCGGCTGCACAAGCGGCGCTCGAGCGCGTGATCAAAGGACCGCCGGCCGAGAGAGCTCTTGACGAACACGGCCAACCGAGCAAGGCGGCGATTGGCTTCGCCAAGGCGCAGGGGCTTGCGGTAGCTGATCTGCAGCGGCGCGACTTTGAAGGCAAGACCTATGTCGTGGCAGTCAAGTCGGAGCCGGGGCGAGCCGCCTGCACGGTGTTGTCTGACGCCATCCCCCCCCTGATCGCTAGCCTGCACTTTCCCAAGGTGATGCGCTGGAACGAGAGCGGGGTGGCATTCTCGCGCCCGGTGCGCTGGATCGTTGCTCTGTTAGGCGATCAGGTTATTCCCTTTGAGTATGCCAGCGTTAAGAGTGGGCGCATCACGCATGGCTCGCGCCCCCAGGGCTCTCAGGATCTCGTAGTGCAAGCTGCCGGAAGCTACCTTGAAGTTATGTCAGAACATTCGGTAATGGTCGACCCTGACGAACGGCGGGCATACATCAGTGGGCGCGCAGCCCAACTGGCAGAAAGCGTCGGTGGGTACATCCCCGACGATGAGCAGCTGTTGAGGGAGGTCAGCAACCTGGTAGAGTGGCCTGTGCCTCTGCTGGGGCGATTCCCGGACGAGTATCTCGAGCTGCCGCAACGGGTTCTGGTGGCGGCCATGAAGAAGCATCAGCGCTATTTCCCTGTCATGCGAGACGGCGAAATGTTGCCGTACTTTGTTGCCGTTGCGAACGGTCCCTATGAGGACCTGGCCCTTATCCAGCATGGTAACGAGGAAGTGCTGAGGGCTCGCTACGCTGATGCGGCCTTCTTCTACCAGATGGATATGCGCAAGAAACTGGAGGATTTCCTCCCTCGTCTGAACACACTGACCTTTCAAGAACAACTAGGTTCTGTGCGGGACAAGGTCACACGCATGGAGCGATTGGTGGGGGATCTGGTAGACTGGACTACCACCCCTAAGCAGGATCGCGAGGTCGCCGCTCGAGCCGCGCAGCTGTGCAAAGCCGACCTGGCCACGCAGATGGTAGTAGAGCTTACGTCTTTGCAGGGCCATATGGGGGCCCATTACGCTCTTCGCTCCGGCGAGCCCGAGGCGGTCGCCCAGGCCATCGAGGAACACTATCTGCCCCGCAATGCCGGAGACTCTTTGCCGACTGCCATGCCCGGTGTCCTGGTGGGCTTGGCCGACCGCCTTGATAGCATCGCGGGCTTGTTCGCAGTTGGGCACGCTCCCAGTGGCTCAGCAGACCCCTATGGTCTGAGACGCGCGGCTCTGGGGCTGGTCCAGATACTGGCCGAGAAGCACCTCTCGCTGTCGGTGCGTCGCGCGCTGCGCGCGGCAGGCGAGCTTTTGCCAGTGCGATTGTCCGATGAGCAACTGACTGCAGCATGGGACTTTGTGGTTCAGCGCATGCGCGCGTGGGCGCTGGATCTTGGGTTTCGCTATGATCTGGTCGACGCGGTTCTAGCGGCAAGCGCTGATGATCCCTACCTTGCTCTGAAGAGCTTGCGGCAGTTGAGCAACTGGGCCTCGCAGCCAGAGTTCTCTACTCTGCTCACGGCCTACAGTCGCCCCTCGCGTATAGTTCGCGACCAAGCCGAACACCTGCCTCTCGACGTATCCAAGTTGTCTACCGAGGCAGAACGTGGGTTGTACAAGGCTGTTACCCTTGCAGAAGAGCAGCGTGCGTCTGTCTCTGATATCGACGCCTTGATGACGGTGCTCGGCCCCTTGGTTGCGCCTATCGACGCCTTTTTCCGTGATGTATTTGTGATGGTTGAGGATGAGACAGTGCGCACCAACCGGCTTGCTCTGCTGCAGCGCATCGCTGTGTTGCCAGGGGGAATCGTCGACTTGACCAAAGTGCTCGGCTATTAGATAATAGAGCATTGTGCGCTTGACATCCGACCTGTTGCGCAAGGACTGCGGCAATTGTTCAGTGATAAAGAAGGAGTGAATACACGATGGCACAGGATTCCAAAGCAGAAATGAACAAGTGGGTATATCTCTTTACTGAAGGCAACAAAGACATGCGCAACTTGCTGGGTGGCAAGGGCGCAGGTGTGGCGGAGATGACCCAGGCTGGGTTGCCCGTTCCCCCCGGCTTTACTGTGACTACCGAGGCTTGCAACGAGTACTTCCGCCTTGGACGCCAGTTCCCTGAAGGAATGTGGGACCAGATGCTCGCGGCACTGAAGAAGGTGGAGCAGAAAACAGGCAAGGTATTTGGAGATCCCAAGAACCCTCTGCTTGTATCAGTGCGCTCAGGGGCTCGCATGAGCATGCCTGGCATGATGGATACCGTGCTCAACGTCGGCCTGAATGAGCAGACTCTGCAAGGCTTGGCCGAACTGACTGGAAACGAGCGGTTTGCCTACGACGCGTATCGCCGCCTGATCCAGATGTTCGGTCGTATTGTCAAGGGCATTGAAAGCGAAAAGTTCGAACACATTCTGGACTCGTACAAGGCCAAAACATCCGGGAAAAAGGATACTGACCTGACCACGGCCATGCTCAAGGAGATCGTACGGGACTACAAGGCGCTCTACAAGGAAGAGCTTGGTGAAGAGTTCCCAACCAATCCTCTTGAGCAGATGCGCCAGGCAACCGAGGCAGTGTTCTCCTCGTGGTTTGGCAAGCGTGCTGTGGACTATCGCAACTATAACAAGATTCCCCACGACCTTGGCACAGCAGTCAACGTGCAAACGATGGTCTTTGGCAACATGGGCGATAGCTCTGCTACGGGCGTCGCCTTTACCCGCAGTCCTTCGACGGGTGCCAAAGAACTGTACGGCGAATACTTGCTCAACGCGCAAGGCGAAGATGTAGTCGCTGGGGTGCGCACTCCCCGCCAGCTTGCTGAGCTCAAGAGTGAGATGCCTGAGGTCTTTGACCAGCTGGTGAAGATCTTTGAGATGCTGGAAAAGCACTATCGGGATGTCCAGGACATGGAGTTCACTGTAGAGCGGGGTAAGCTGTGGATGCTACAGACCCGCAGCGGGAAACGCACTGCTGCTGCAGCCGTGAAGATCGCCGTAGACATGGTACACGAAGGCGTGCTCAGTGAGAAGGATGCAGTCCTGCGGGTTACCCCAGAAGAGGTTGACCAACTCCTGCATCCGGTGTTTGAGCAGGCTGCCAAGGAGAAGGCGCGCAAGGCTGGGCAGTACCTGGCGAAGGGTTTGAATGCCAGTCCTGGTGCGGCCTCTGGGATCGCTATCTTCGATGCCGATCGCGCTGAAGCCGCCGCCAAGGCTGGACAGCCCGTAATTCTTGTGCGGCCGGAAACCAGCCCCGAGGACGTGCATGGTATGCTTGGTGCGCGAGGTATCCTCACGGCCAGGGGCGGTGCCACTTCGCATGCCGCCGTGGTGGCTCGTGGTCTCAACAAGCCCTGCGTCTCTGGTTGTGAGGCGCTCGCGATTGACCTGAAGAAGAAGCAGCTCCATGTGAACAATGCCGTACTCAAAGAAGGCGAGTACATGTCCATCGACGGAACTACCGGCGAAGTCTTCG
>DIVN01000164.1 GCA_002435875.1 Anaerolineales bacterium UBA6131 | reverse complement strand
TCGTCGTCAAAGAGGAACTCAGCCAATGCCTTAGCCAGTTCTGTCTTGCCAACACCAGTCGGTCCCAGGAAGATGAAGCTCCCGATCGGGCGTCGTGGATCCTTGAGTCCCGATCGTGCGCGGCGGATAGCATCGGCAATGGCACCAACCGCTTCCCCTTGGCCCACAATGCGATGATGCAGGCGCTCCTCCATCTCCAGCAGCTTTTTCATCTCAGTCTCGAGCATGCGTGTCACTGGAATGCCCGTCCAGCTAGCGACCACCTCGGCGATATCTGCCTCCTGGACCACCTCGGCCAAACCGCGGTCGGCCTTCCAGACCGTCTTTTTCGCGTCAAACTCTTCCTCGAGCTTCATGCGCGTGCTCTTAACGCCAGCAGCCAACTCGTAGTTGCGTTCTTGCCATGCCGCTTCCTCTTCGGAGAGCAGGCGATGGATCTCCATTTTGAGTGCCTTCAACTCCTCGGGCAGGCTGAAGATGGAGATGCGAAGTTTGGATGCGGCTTCATCCACAAGGTCAATCGCCTTGTCAGGAAGAAACCGGTCCTTGACATACCGTTCCGACAGATGGGCAGCTGCCTCAAGGGCCTCGTCGCTGATCGCCACCTGGTGGTGCTCTTCGTACAACGGGCGCAAGCCCTTGAGCATCTCCACCGTGACAGACACGGTCGGCTCTTCCACATAGATTGGGGCAAAGCGACGTTCCAAAGCCGCATCCTTCTCTATGTGTTTGTGATACTCGTCGAGAGTAGTCGCACCAATGCAGCGCAGTTCGCCGCGGGCGAGTGCCGGCTTGAGCATGCTAGACGCGTCAATAGCCCCTTGTGCTGCTCCTGCGCCAATCACGTTGTGCAGCTCATCAATGAAGAGGATGATCTCACCTGCTGCACGTTTGATCTCATCTAGTGCGGCTTTCACTCTCTCCTCAAACTCGCCTCGAAATCTAGTGCCAGCCACCATTGCACCAAGATCAAGCGAGATCACGCGCTTGTTCATCAACAGCTCTGGCACATCGCCCTTGTTGATGGCTTGGGCCAGGCCTTCGACAATTGCTGTCTTGCCGACTCCAGCCTCTCCGATCAACACCGGATTGTTTTTCGTGCGCCGACACAGCACCTGAATCAGGCGCATGACCTCACTGCCGCGGCCAACAACGGGGTCCAGTTTGCCTGCTTTTGCCAATGCCGTGAGATCGCGGCTAAATTTGTCGAGAGTCCGATAGCGACTCTCCGCCTCGGGGCTGGTGACCCGCTGCCCACCGCGTACCTCAGGCAGCAGCTCCAGGATTCGCTCCTTGGTCACACCATAATCGTTGAGGATGCGGGCCGCCGGGCCGTCTCGCTCGCCAATAATGGCCAGGAAGATGTGCTCGGTCGAAACGTACTCATCCTTCATCCGCTGAGATTCTTCGGTGGCAGTGTCCAGGATGCGCTTGACACGCGGTGTGATATAGACCTGCATTGGGCTTGCCCGCTGCCCAAGGCTCTGCATCCTTGGGCTAGCTCGCAGGGTGTTATCCAGCCGGCTCTTGACCAACTCTATATCTACGCTCAGCCGCTCCAGAATCTGAGGGGTAATGCCCTCAGGTTGCTCGAGCAAGGCAAGCAGAATGTGCTCGGTATCGAGCTGGGTGTGCCGATAGCGTTGCATGATCTCATAAGCCCGGGCCGCAGCATCCTGGGCTCGCTCAGTAAAACGGTCAAAAGACATCATCATGACTTATGCCTCAATTTCGTTCTCATCAGAGGGCAGGTCCTTGCACATTCACTCTCCTACCTGCTCAAACACGAATCCCGCATCTCCGACATCGATATGGATCTTGTCGCCATCTCGGAAAGTGCCCTGCAGAATCTGCAGAGCCAGGGGATCCTGGACTCGACGCTGAATCACCCGCTTCAGTGGTCGAGCTCCATAGACAGGATCGTAGCCTTCCTCGGCAAGTCGCTCTCGTGCGGCATCGGTCCAGATCAACTCAATCTTGCGCTCGTCTAAAAGCGACTGCAGGTGCCGGAGCTGGATGTCGACAATCTTGGCCAACTGTTCTTTGCCAAGGGCGTGGAAGATGATCACCTCGTCAATACGGTTCAAGAATTCGGGTCGGAAGCTCTGGTTCAGAGCTTCAAGCACGCGGCGACGCATCTCGGGCTCATCGCGCCCCCCCAGGTCCTTGATCCACTGGCTGCCAACGTTTGAGGTCATAATTACGACCGTGTTCTTGAAACTCACCGTGCGACCGTGCCCGTCCGTCAACCGGCCATCATCCAGGAGTTGCAGGAGAACGTTAAAGACTTCTTGGTGCGCCTTTTCGATCTCGTCCAACAATACCACTGAATACGGCCGTCGGCGTACAGCCTCGGTCAACTGGCCACCTTCTTCATAGCCCACGTATCCTGGCGGTGCCCCGATCATGCGCGCCACAGTGTGTCGCTCCTGGTACTCGCTCATGTCCAGGCGAATCATGGCCTGCTCATCATCAAAGAGAAACTCCGCAAGAGCGCGCGCCAGCTCGGTCTTGCCCACACCGGTCGGACCCAGAAAGATGAAAGAACCCATCGGACGATCGGGATCCTGCAAGCCAGCCCGCGCGCGGCGCACGGCATTGGAAACCACCCGCACGGCATCTTCCTGCCCGATGACGCGCTCATGCAGACGGTCTTCCATGTGGATCAGTTTTTCGGTCTCGCCTTCCAGCAGGCGCGAAACGGGGATGCCCGTCCAGCGCGCCACGATCTGCGCGATCTCTTCCGCGTCCACTTCCTCTTTCAGCAAGGCTTCATTGCCCTGCAGTTCATGGATGCTCTTCTCCTGTTCCGCAAGCTCATTTTCCAGGTCGCGCATGGTGCCGTAGCGCAGACGCGCCGCCTTTTCCAGGTCGCTGACACGTTCGGCGCGCTCGATCTCAAGGCGGGTCTGCTCGATCTGCTCCTTGATGGACTGCAGCTTTACGATGGCAGTTTTTTCGGTTTCCCAGCGGGCGTGCAGCTGGGTGGAATGCTCGCGCAGGTCGTGGATCTCTTTTTCCAGATGTTCCAGGCGCTCTTTGGAAGTCTTATCCTTTTCCTTCTTAAGCGCTTCGCGCTCGATCTCCAGCTGCATGATCTGGCGATCCACCTCATCCAGAGCCTGCGGTTTGGAATCGATCTCCGTGCGCAGGCGGGCAGCGGCTTCATCGATCAGGTCAATGGCTTTATCCGGCAGAAACCGGTCGCTAATATAGCGGTTGGATAAGGTCGCCGCAGCGATGACAGCCGGATCGGTGATGCGCACCCCATGATGCACCTCATAGCGTTCCTTCAAGCCACGCAGGATGCTGATGGTATCTTCAACGGAAGGTTCTTCCACCAGAA
>DIVN01000195.1 GCA_002435875.1 Anaerolineales bacterium UBA6131 | reverse complement strand
CTGACTGGACTGCCACTGTGTGGGAATGAATCGACGGCCCCTACCACCTCCGAGGCAGACAAGGCTACGGTGGGGAAAACCCTGACCTGCCGTGCAATGGCATGGGCCAGCCGATTGATGGGTGGGGTGAGCAGGTGGTACGCCTTGAGTGCTCCCTCATCCGTCAGCACCTGACGTGCCGTTCCCTGCATCGCCAGACGACCCTCGGACAACACCAGCACACGCTGCGCCCTTGCCGCCTCTTCCATCATGTGGGTCACCAATACGACGGTCATGCCCTGGGCATGCAGCCTGTCGATGGTCGACCAGAAGTCCAGCCGGGCGACCGGATCTAGCATCGCCGTTGCCTCATCCAGGACGATGCAGCGAGGACGCATCGCCAGACAGGCGGCGATGGCTAGGCGCTGCTTTTGGCCGGCGGAGAGCATGCGTGAGGGACGGTTGCGCAGGTTGGTGAGCGCCGTCGCGGCCAACGCCCAGTGCACCCTATCGATCAGCTCCGAGCGGGGGATGCCTAGGTTCTCCGGGCCGAACGCCACGTCCTCCTCAACGGTCGAACCCACGATCTGAGTACTGGGATCCTGGAAGACCATGCCAACCGTACTGCGGATTTGGCGCAGGTTGGCCACATCACGCGTGCTGTGCCCGGCGATGTCAACTGCACCACGAGTCGGGAGGAGGAGGGCATTGAGATGACGGACGAGGGTGGATTTGCCCGAACCGTTGGCGCCGACGATTGCCACGAATTCGCCGGCAGAGACTGTGAGGTCTACGCCACGCAGTGCGGCTTTTGCCTTTGGGGTCCCCGCCTGGTAGGTGTAGTGCAGGCCCTCAATCTTGACGAGGGGCTCTGTGGCCCTGTTCAACGCAAGTCTCCCACGATAGCCAGGTGACGTTGAACGCGACGTTCACCCGACTATCTTCCAGTGTCTCGGTCGCGAGCGATCCAAGCACCGATCAGGATAGCACAACTGGCGGCATTTGTCCAATCCCTGTGGCAGCGACACTGCAGGCTCGCAGTCGGGGGCATGCCAGCCTGCCTGTCGTCATACTTAGGTCTGTCTCGCCGGCTGTGGGCGAATTGACTCTTGGTTCTCCCTGCGGTAAACTCATCAACTGATTCTGCAGTATCGGTCGAGGAGGCGCGGTGAAGCTCAGGTTCATTCTCTTGCTGCTGGCGGCCCTGCTGCTGGCTGGCTGTTCTGCTCGCAAGCCTTTGCTCTACGGTGCCGCCGTCACACCTGCGGAAATCTCGCCCAACGCCGACGGTGTTGCGGATGTCGCGCGCCTCACCTACGAGGTCTCTCGCCCGGCCACCGTCTCCATCTACCTCGTCGACGAGGCGGGCGTTCGCCACGTCTTCCGCCAGGCCGCCTCCAGGCCGCGTGGCTCCTACGAGGCTCTCTTCAGTGGCGTTATCGAGGATCGCTTGTTGCCCGATGGCTGCTATGCCTGTGTCTTTGAAGCCCAGGCTGCTGATGGGGAGAGTGCACGCGCCGAAATCCCGCTGATCCTCGCCGGGGGTGCCGCGGACTACATCGAGATCCGCAACCTCAACATCTACCCCGCGCTTTTCACGCCCAATCGCGACGGTATTACTGACCGGGTGACCATTGCCTACTATCTGACCAAAGAGGCCGCCAAGGTGCAAGCTTACCTCCTGAGTGCCACCGGCGAAAAGTACCCCCTCCCTGAGGATAAGATTCGTCCAGTGGGCCAGGTGGGCAACCATGAGCATGACTATGAGGGAGGCGTTGACCTCGGGGCCACGCCACCGCCAAACGGCACTTATACAGTAGTCGTCGAAGCAGAAGATGCTGTCGGTAACCGTGACGTCGCGCGTGGGAGCCTGACGATCGCCGATGGCGGTGTGCCACAGGTGCAGATCGTCAACCGCGCCGCAGAATGGTCCGCGACCACAGTGCCACTGGGTGGCACGCTCACTTTCACCTGTACCGTGCGCAACACAGGCAAGGTCGGTGTGCGCACCAAAGGGCCAGCATCCGGCACGTTGTACACCACGAGCGAGAACTTTAACAGCAAGGCTATGTACGAGGAGCCCGGCGTATTCCGCATTGGCCTCGACTTTGAAGGCAATAGCTCCGGGCGCTCGTACCCCTTCCGTTGGCAGCTTGGGCTTGACGCCGACCTGGCCATTGTGGATGGCCAGGCGTATCTCATGCCAGGTCAGACTGCACTGGTGGTGGGCCATCTTGAGATCGTGGATCCACCTGCCAAGGTAGCCCCGACCTACTGGATTGGGCTCTTGCACGAGCAGGTGCAAATTGTTGAGGATCGTGTGGAGCCACTGGTTGTAACGATCGGCTTCTGATGGACCTCTCGGTCATCATCGTCAGCATGAATGTGCGACAGATGCTGTCCGATTGTCTCGATTCGGTCTATGCCTGCCTGTCGCCGTCCTCGCTGCAGTACGATGTCTGGGTGGTTGACAACGCCTCCACTGATGACAGTGTGCCAATGGTTCGCCAGCGTCACCCGCAGGTTCGGCTGTTGGCCAACGAGTGCAACCGTGGGTTCGCCGCAGCGAACAACCAGGCGCTGGCGCAGTCCACCGGGCAGGTCTGCATCCTGCTCAACCCCGATACCTTGGTCCTTGACGATGCGCTGCTCGTGCTCACCGAGTTCATCAATGCGACCAGCAGGGCAGGAATAGCGGCACCTCGGCTGGTCTATGGCGATGGCAGCTTTCAGCACTCTGCCTTCCACTTCCCCTCGCTCGCTCAGGTGGCTCTCGACTTTTTCCCCCTGCACCATCGGCTGCTCGACTCGCGACTCAACGGGCGCTATCCGCGCCGCACGTATGACAATGGGCGCCCCTTCGCCATTGACCATCCCCTGGGTGCCTGCATGGCTGTGCCTCGCGCTGCGCTGGACCAGGTTGGCCCACTGGATGAGCAGTACTTCATGTACTGTGAAGAGGTGGACTGGGCTTGGCGTATGCACCGCGACGGCTGGGGCGTGTTTTGCGTGCCGGCTGCGCGCATTGTCCACCTGGGCGCGCAGAGCACCCGACAGTTTCGCAACGAGATGTTTGTGGCCTTGTGGCGTAGCCGGTTCCTCTTTTTCCGCAAGTACTATGGTGCAGTCTTTTGCCGTGCCGTCGGCGCGCTGGTCCGTGCGGGTCTCCGGGCCGAGGCCGGGCGGGCCAGACAAGCACAATCTCAGGGTAAGCTGACAGCTGACCAGCTCGCGGCTCGACAGGCTGCCTTGGAGGAAGTGAGGGCGCTCAGCGATGCCTAGCGCGCCTGCTGTCCGACTGGGCCAACCCGGCTCAAGCTGCTCGCCCAGCTTGGCGGCTGTCGTCCTGGCTCGCGATGAAGAGTCGAGCATTCGCGACTGCTTGCAGAGCGTCGGCTGGTGCGACCGCCTGTGCGTGCTGGTTGACCCGCGCACGCAGGACAGAACCATCGAGTTCGCTCGCGAGGCCGGCGCGGAGGTACACACCGAACAATTTGTCGATTTCGCAGCCCAGCGGAACGTCGCGCTTGACACCTTTGAGGCGGACTGGATCTTCTTTGTCGATGCCGACGAGCGTGGCACTCCGGAGCTCGGCGCCGAGATTCGACTTGCTATCACCGATGCCTCGAGAGCCGGTTGGTGGGTGCCGCGCAAGAATGTGATCTGGGGACGCTGGATCCAGCATGCTGGGTGGTATCCGGATTACCAGATGCGTCTGCTCAAGCGCACACGTGCCCGCTACGATCCGGCGCGCCGCGTGCACGAGCTGGTGCTGCTGGACGGGGCGCAAGGATACCTGCAGAATCCTTTGACCCACTACAACTATACAACGGTGGCCGAGTTCGTGCGCAAGCAGCAGCAGTACGCCGATCTCGAGGCCCGAATCCGCTTTGAGGCGGGGTATCTTCCCCGCCCCCACAACTTTGTCTTGCAGCCGTTACGCGAGTTCCACCGTCGCTTCGTGACCCTGGAGGGTTACAGGGACAGCTCCCACGGGTTGCTGCTGGGCGCATTAATGGCCTATTATGAGCTCGTTGTCCTTTGGCGCACGCGCGGCCTCGCGCGCCGCGATTGACTGCTATCGCCAAATGCACTATTCTCTGGCATGCCATGCCGGATAGGTGATGCTGATGAATGATGGCGTTGTGCTGGTGCTCAACCAAAGCTACGAACCGCTTAACGTGTGCACCGTGCGACGCGCTCTTGTGATGCTCATGGGCGGCAAGGCCGAGATTCTGGAGAACGGCCGCGGCTCGATCGCCTCGGCCAGCGCCTCCTGGCCAGTCCCTTCAGTCATCCGCCTTGACTATGCGGTGCGGCGGCCTTATCCCCGCGTTCGCCTGTGTCGCAAAGAGATCTTCCGCCGAGACGACTATACCTGCCAGTACTGTGGACGCTAGACCCACCACCTGACCATGGATCACGTCGTGCCACGCTACCGTGGTGGTCCACATGCGTGGACCAACCTGGTCAGCGCGTGTCCGGCCTGCAATCGGCGTAAGGGCGGCAAAACCCTCGCGCAGGCAGAAATGCGACTGCTCCATCAACCAGTAGAGCCCAAACCAACCGGCAGGTATCTCTTTGAGACCTATCTGGAAGAGAACGCCGAATGGACCAGATTCGTTGAAGGCTGGTGGGAATAGTCACCGCCCGCCATACACTGCAAAGCGGGGCGCGCGGTACGCTGGGGGGCGACCTCGTCGCCGCTGGCACTAGGCGTCAATGAGCTCGCGCATGCGCGCGTAGGCGCGGTCCACAAGCGATTCCAGCTCGTCCGCCGTGGCGCGGTACTCGGTGATCGACCCGCCATACGGGTCCTGCACATCGCCTGCGTCGCCGGCCAGCTCCGCCAGCAGGTACACCTTCTTCTCCGTCCCTTGCAGCCGTTCCAGGACCGCCTGTTTGTGCAAGGCAGTCATCACTACGATCAGATCCGCCGAGTCCACATCCGCCTGACCGATGGTGCGCCCTCTGTGGGTGTCGATGCTCAACGCATGCTCGCCCATGGCCTGACGGGCAAAAGGGCTTGCGGGGTGGCCGTCCAGTGCGCACGTGCCGGCCGATTCCACCACAATCTGGCCGTCGGCACCGTCCTGCCGCAATCTCGCGAGTAGGAAACCGGCGGCCATGGGCGAACGGCAGACGTTGCCGGTACACACGAACAGAATGCGCTTGGGGCGGGGCATGGTCGTCATTGGTGGGTGCGATCTATACGGCGGNNCCGTGCCCCTTCGTTTCCTAGGCCAGTTCCGGCTGCAGGAGACCGTAATTGCCATCGTGGCGCCGGTAGACCACGTTCATCGCCTCTGCGGCGGGGTTGTAAAAGATGAAAAAGTCGTGACCCAGCAGCTCCATCTGCTCGATGGCCTCTTCTTCGGTCATCGGGGTGACGGAGAAACGCTTTACGCGCACGATCTGAGGCGTCGACTCCTCCTCAACAGGAGGCACCGTCTGTGAGGCAACGGCCTGTGCTCTCTCTAGTTTGCGCACTCGGCGCTCTTTGAAACGCTTGAGTTTTCTCTCTAGCTTGTCCTGAACGGCATCGATCGCGGCGAACATGTCCGCACTGTGCTCTTCGGCGCGCAGGATTGTGCCGTTGCTGCGCATAGTGACCTGCACAACCTGGCGGTCCTGGCTACTCTTGGTGGAGGCGACGATGAGCTCCACACGCGCTTCGTCGATGTTGGGCAGATAACGATCCAGCTTGCCGATCTTTTCATCAACATAATTCTTGAGGGACTCGCTCACTTCGAGGTTCTTGGCCTTGATAGTCAGCTGCATGTCTCGATGCTCCTTTCTGCTTCTGATTGGACGCGGGCAACAACAACATGGCAGGATGAGTGAGGGGCGCGCCAAATCTGTGGTGAAGCACATGACCGGAGGTGGATCGTTTGTGTCATGGTGCTTACATTCTACTGTGTTTCGGTGCGATTGTCAATAGGCCATTCCGCTTGTCGAAATCCAACCGGCTGCTGTGCAGGGTTTGCACATGGCTGTATAATGGCGAGAGCATCTGCAGCCAGGTGCCAAGGCGCATAACTGCACTGGTGTCATCCTGCCCTGCGGATCGGAGGTGATCGGCTTACCTCGCGGCCAACCCGCAGTGTAGGCGCTCTGGCTATGTGCTCCTGGCTTGCGCAGCCTGTTGTGCTTGGAGGCATCATGAGCAATCCTGCAGAGGTGACTTCCGAGGCCGACCCTATTCAGAAGGGCGCTCAGACTGACGTCGGGCAAGGTTTCGGCAGTTCTGTAGGTCGGTTTCTGCTATCGGCCTTTCTGCAAGGCATGGTCATCCTCGGCATGCGGGCTGTGCTGTTTAACCTCTACCTGCTGCGGCTCGGGTACGGCCCGGAGTTCGTCGGCCTCGCCAATGGTACTGGATGGCTGCTGCTCGGCATACTGAGTCTCCCCAGCGGCTGGTTGGGTACGCGCTGGGGCTACGGCAAGACCCTGGCGATAGGCTTTGGTCTCGAGGCGGCTGCACTTGTGCTGTTGCCGCTTGCCTCGCTCCTGTCAGGCGGGCAGCGTACAACCTGGCTTCTTGTCACCACGATCCTGCACTACCTTGGCCAGTGCCTGTACTTTGTCGAGGGGATGCCCTTTCTCATGAGTGCTGCTTCGCCTCGCCAGCGCAGGCGAGCCTTTTCCGCGCAGGTGGGCCTCGAACCACTGGCCGCTTTCCTGGGCAGCTTGGCGGCCGGATTACTGCCGGGCATCTTTGCCTCTTGGCTTCATCTCTTGCCCGAAAGCCCTTTTCCGTACGGCCTTCCGTTGCTCCTGGCTGGTATCCTGTTGGTCCCGGCGGCGTGGGTCCTCCGTGGCTGCCCGAGTCAGGCGGTAGCGACACCCGCCGAGCGGTCATCTCGTGGAGCCGCGCCAGTCGCGGTCATGTTCTGGATCATGGCCTCGGTGGCCTTGCGCCTGGCGGGGCGCGGCACATCGCTTACCTTCTTCAACGTGTATCTTGATGTTGGCCTGGGAGTGCCTACGAGCCTGATCGGTGTCCTGGCTGCGGCGGCTCAGTTGGCGTCCGTGCCGGCAGCCGCGCTGACACCAATGGCCATCGCCCACCTGGGACCGGTGCGCAGCACCACGCTCGGTACGCTTGGTATTGCGGCCTGCATACTTCTGCTGGCCCTGGTCCCGACGTGGCAGGCTGCGGGTCTGGGCAATCTGGGCGCAACCGCGTTGTTCGCGCTCACCACCGCCTCAATTCGTATCTTGAGCCAGGAGATGGTCGCTCCCGCATGGCGCGGTGCCATGTCGGGTGCGATGATGTCCGGCGCGGGCCTGACATACGCCGCGGTGGCATTTGGGGGCGGGTATGCCGTTCGTTCGCTTGGCTACTCTGCTCTCTTCTTGAGCGGAGCCGCGCTGACCACGCTTGGAGCCCTGGTCTTCTTTCTGTACTTTCGTGTTCCGCGCGGTGAGCTGGTCAAGGACTGAGGGCCCGTGCGATGGCACGGGGCACCCCCGTCGAATCCGCGACCCGGAAAGCGAGGATAGTGGACGTTGCGCGTCCTCCTGCTGGCTGATACCCACATCGGCCTGGACTTGCCTTTGCACCCCAGGACACCGCGTCGGCGCAGGGGTGATGATTTCCTGGCCAACTTCTGGGCCGCCACGGCTCTAGCCTTGCGGGGCGACGTCGATGTGGTCGTGCATGGCGGCGATCTGCTTGACCGTGGTCGCCTGCCCAATGCCATCGTCGAGAGAGCGCTTGCTCCCCTGACCCAGGTGGCCAATGCGGGCATCCCAGTCTATCTTGTGCCGGGCAACCACGAGCGCTCGCGTATCCCCTTGAGCCTTTGGACGGTGCATCCCAACCTGCACATCTTCCGCCAGCCTGCAACCTTCGTACACACAGTGGGGAGAACGCGCCTGGCCATCTCTGGCTTCCCCGCTGTGCGGGGCATCCGCAGCTCGTTTGGTGCAACCCTACAGGCCACGGGCTGGCAGGCCGAGACGGCCGATATCCGTTTACTGTGCATGCATCAGGCCATAGAAGGTTCACAGGTTGGCGTGCAGAACTATACCTTTCGTGACGGCGGGGACGTGCTACCCACGCGGGACCTGCCTGGTGGCTTCGCCGCCGTCTTCAGCGGGCACATCCACCGGCACCAGGTGCTCAGACAGGATCTCAGAGGGCGACGACTTGCCACGCCCGTGGTCTATCCTGGCTCGGTTGAGCGAACTGCATTTGCCGAACGCGAGGAGACCAAGGGCTACGTGATCGCCGAACTTTTACCTGGAGCCGCAGAAGGCGGCATACTGAGCCGCGTGCAGTTTGTGCCGCTGCCGGTGCGGCCGATGGTCGTCTTGACCTGGGTGGCCAGCTCGATGGGTCCAACGGACCTACGCACCTGGTTGGCATCGACGTTGGCCGGGCTGGACGCCGATGCCGTGGTCAGCCTGCGGCCGCACGGCGTGGTGCCTGACGAGATCTGGAGCGTGCTGCGCGCTCATGAGCTGCAAGCGCTAACGCCCGCAGGGATGAACGTTGAGCTCTCGCTCGCCAGCGCCGTGGGTCCGACCCGACGCTCGGGCAAGACCTCCCGCACCAGGTTCTCCTCCGACTCGGCACTTTGAGCGCCGCTGACTTGACTGGTTGGCGCGAGTAGGTAATATAGGGTCTGCCGTGCGCTCGCCTGGTTTCATCAACCGCCGGAAGCAAGCTTGTTCCTGCTATGGCGGACACCAGTGGGAAGCCCGGCCCTATTCATCTCTTGAGGGCAGTCTAGATGACCACACGCATTCCCGTAACCTTAAGTTCCTCGGTGCTCGACCGACTGACTGATTTCTGCGCGGTGCGGCAGCCCGCTGCCCTGCTCCTGGTTGCCGACTCGAACACTTACCTCGCGTTTGGGCGTGCAGTGCATGATGCATTGCTCGCGCGCAACCTGGATGTCAAGTCTGCCGTTCTGCAGGGCGACGTGCACCCTAACGAGGCCCGCATCTTGGAAGTTCTCACGTACGCTGCAGGTGAAGCGCGTCTGTACCTGGCTGTGGGCTCGGGCACGATCACCGACATCACCAGATACGCCAGCCTCTGCTCGCGCAATCCTTTCGTTTCGGTGCCGACCGCCCCATCCGTAGACGCCTACACCTCAGGTGGGGCTGCGCTGCTGCTGGGCGGCTTCAAGCTCACCGTGCCCGCTCAGGAAGCCATCGCGGTCTTTGCCGACCTTGATGTCCTGCGCCAGGCTCCGCCTGCGATGATTGCCGCGGGGTTCAGCGACATCCTGGGCAAGTGCATCGCCCTCGCCGACTGGAAGCTGGGCGCCCTCCTGACGGGAGAGCGCTTTGATGCCGCGGTTGCCGCACAGGCGGACAGCACGCTGCAAGGCTGCCTGGCGCGCGCTGCGGCCATTGGACAGCGCCAGCCCGAGGCCATCGAGTTCCTGATGCAAGCGCTCTCCGAGTCGGGCCAGTGCATGGCTACCTTTGGCACCTCGCGACCGGCCTCCGGATCTGAGCACGCCATCGCCCACTTCTGGGAGATGCAACAGTTGTATGCCGATCGCCCTGTGCCTTTGCACGGCGCAATGGTTGGCGTGGGCGCTATCATGATGGCGGGCCGCTACGAGCAGCTACGCGCTCTGAAGCTGTCAGACGTCCGTCGTTTGCTCGATGGTGGACCCAGGACGCGTGGCAACGGCATGGGTGAGTTCGCCGCCAGGTTCGGCTCCGTTGGCCAGCGCGTGCTCGCGCAATACGAGCCGTTTGGCAGCAAACTCGACGCTGAGCATGCCGCCATCGGCGAGCGCATTCTGTCGTACTGGCCGCAGATCATGGACATTGCCGCCGCTGTGCCTGCGCCAGAGCGCTTGCGTGGCCTGTTGATCCAGGCTGGTGCTGCCACCCAGGTTTCCCAGATTGGCCTGCAGGACGCTGACGCGACCGCGGCCCTCTCTTTTGCCCGCTACATGCGTGGCCGTGTCACCGTTGATACCCTGGGCAGGATACTGCAGTTGTGGTAGCCACTCCTTGCTGACGGCTTGTCTGCCTTCGTCAGGACGTGGACGGCGGGTGGAGGAGAGACGCACATCATTCATCGCCAGGAGCCTAAGGAATGGAGCGTAGAATGCTCACCGCCAAACTGCTGGTCTTTGTTTCCTTCGGCACCATGCTCTTTCTGAGCAAGCTGTCCGCCGATCGCATTGGCGTGCGGTCGGCATTGTGGATGGAGCTTGGCTTCATCCCGGCCGTGGTCCTGATGACCCTCCTGTCCTACTCGCCGAGCCAGTTTCTCGGCGCCAACCGCTGGGGAGTGGGCATCGCTATCGCCGCCGGAGCTATTGGCTCCGTCGGAGCCTTTTCTCAGGCCTGGCTTTTGGCACGTGCCGATGCCTCGTCTATCGCACCTCTGACTGCTCTTTACCCGGTACTCACCTCGGTCTTGGCGGTCGCCCTGCTGCACGAGCCCGTGACCGTGAACAAGGTGCTGGGAATTGTGCTGTCCGTGCTGGCCATCTATCTTCTTGGCAAGGCGTGACTTGAACGTTCGCTCAGTGGGCCAGTCGGCCCCTGGCGCACCAAGAATGCGGGAAAAGGAGCAAGGAGAATCCATGCTCACACGAGAACTAAGTCCGGCCCAGGCTCGCCGCCGTACAGATCCCGAACGTTGGCAGTTCCAAACCACTGCTGAGCTGGAAGCTCAGCTGGACTCGCTCGGCCAAACGCGTGCGGTCGAGGCGATCAAGTTCGGTCTGGGTATCGATCACGAGGGATACAACATCTTCGCGCTGGGCCCCACAGGTCTTGGCAAGCACACTGTTGTGCAGGGCTACCTGGAGGAGCGTGCCAAAGGCATGCGCCTGCCCAATGACTGGTGCTACGTTTACAACTTTGACGAGCCGCACAAGCCTTGGGCCCTTGAGCTTCCGGCTGGCATGGGCGCAGAGTTTCGCGATGAGATGCTCCAGGCTGGCAAGGACCTGTTGAGTACTCTCGCTGCTGCCTTTGAGAGCGACGAGTATCAGGCGCGCCAACAGGCCCTGGAGCAAGAATATGCAGAAAGGCAGGCCGCAGCACTCAAAGCCGTGCAGCAGGCAGCAGAGAAGGATGGCATTGCTTTGCTGCGCACCCCGGCCGGGCTGGCCTTTGCCCCTGTTCGCGATGGCGAAGTCGTCAGCCGTGAAGAGATCGAAAAGCTGTCGGCACAAGAACAAGACCAGCTCGGAAAGCGCATCGAGGAGCTGCAGGAGCAATTGCAGAAGAGCCTCCGTCAGGTTCCTGCCTGGCAGCGAGAGGCGCGAGAGCGTCAGCGTCAGCTCGACAGCGAAGTGGCCGCCGTCACGGTCAAGGACATCTACGATGATCTGAGCTACAAGTATGCCTGGCTGCAAGAAGTAACCGCCTACCTCACAGCCGTGCGCGCCGACATCGTCAAAAATCCTCGCCAACTCTTGACACCAGCGGAGGAGACTTCTCAAGCGATCGAGTTGATGTTTGCGTCAGCCTCTCTCGACTCTGCGGCGGGATCCTCTGTGCTGCGGCGTTATCAGGTCAACCTGCTCGTAGACAATGGCTCGCGCAGTGGTGCCCCGGTCGTCTATGTGGATAATCCCACCTTCGAGAACCTTGTAGGCCGAGTAGAGCACGTCGCGCGCATGGGTGCCCTCCTTACCGACTTTCAGTTGATCAAGCCAGGAGCCCTGCACCTTGCCAATGGGGGTTACCTGATCATGGACGCGCGCAAGCTGCTGCAGCAGACCTACGCCTGGGAAGGTCTCAAGCGTGCCTTGCAGGCCCATCACATTCGCATCGAGTCGGTGCCCCAGATGCTCAGCGCGGTCAGCACAGTGTCACTGGAGCCAGAGCCCATTCCACTGGATGTCAAGGTCGCGATTGTGGGTGAGCGGCAGCTCTACTATGCTTTGCACGCCCTTGACCCCGACTTTGCCGAGCTCTTCAAGGTGTCGGCGGATTTTGAGGAGGTGGTCGACCGGACGCCAGACAACGAGCTGCTCTTTGCACGTTTGATGGCCTCCATGGTGCAAAACCTCGGGCTGCTGCCCTTTGATCGCCAGGCGGTGGCTCAGGTTATCGAGCAGGCCGCGCGCATGGTGGGCGATTCGCAGCGGCTCTCTACCCACCGCCGCAGCATCGCTGACGTGCTGATCGAGTCGAACCACTTTGCGCAGGAAGCAGGCCAGACGACGGTCTCTGCAATACACGTTCGGCAGGCGATCGATGCGCAGATGCACCGCGTGGACCGCATGCGTGAAAGGAGCTACGAGGCCATCAGCCGCGGAACGATCCTGATTGACACCTCCGGAGCCCAGGTGGGCCAGATCAACGGCCTCTCTGTGCTCCAGCTTGGTGACCTGACCTTTGGCCGCCCCTCACGCATCACGGCGCGGGTGCGCCTTGGCAAAGGTGAGGTCCTCGACATTGAGCGTGAGGTCGAGTTGGGTGGGCCCATCCACTCCAAGGGTGTGCTCATTCTCACCGGCTTTCTTGGCAGCAGGTATGCCGGCCTCTACCCTCTCTCGCTATCGGCCAGCCTGGTTTTTGAGCAGTCCTACAACGGGGTGGAGGGCGACAGTGCATCCTCGGCAGAGCTGTACGCCCTGCTCTCGGCGATCGCTGAGGTACCTATCAAACAACATCTCGCGGTCACTGGCTCGGTCAACCAGCACGGCCTCGTTCAGGCCATTGGCGGCGTCAACGAAAAGATCGAGGGCTTTTTCGACGTCTGCAAGGCACGCGGCCTCACTGGCGACCAGGGTGTCCTCATCCCCGCATCAAACGTGCAGGACCTGATGCTGCGACCGGATGTGGTGGACGCCATCGCAGCCGGCGAATTCCACGTCTACCCAGTGGAGACCATCGACCAGGGCATCGCACTTCTGACTGGCCTGGAGGCTGGTGAGCGCGCTCAGGACGGCAGTTTTCCGCACGGCTCAGTCAACCACCTGGTGCACCAGCGCCTGGAGGATCTGGCCCAGCGGATGCATGCGCTCACCCAGGGTGCCAAGGGAAGCGCAACGTGACCGACGAATGGCCTGGCTGGACAGTCCGACGCATCCTGGTGGGGCTTGACGCGTCGGCGCCAAGCGCGGCTGCTTTGCAGGCCGCCGTGTCTCTGGCCTCTCGCCTGCATGCCGAGCTGCTTGCCATGTACATCGAGGACGAGAACCTGGCCCGGCTTGCCGAGCTTCCGTTTGCTCATGAGCTGGGCGCCTTCTCTGCACAGCGCCGCACGCTGGATCCGTCGTACATGGACAACCTGTTCAAGGCGCAGGCGACCAGGGCGCGTCACGCCTTGCAGCGCAGCGCGTCCGCGGCCGAGCTGCGCTGGTCTTTTGAGATCAGGCGTGGTAGCGTGGCGCGACAATTGCTGCTGGCCGCTGCCGAAGCTGACCTCGTGGTCGTGGGTAGATCGGCGATCGCGCACGATCTTCACACCCACATTGGCTCCACTGCCCGCCATCTGGTAGACAGCGCTGCTTGCGCGGTGCTGCTCACGGCGGCGGACAGCCTGGTGAGCAAGCCAGCGGTGATCCTATTTGATGGTTCAGAGGCATCGCTGCAGGCGCTGCTCGTCGGTGCTCGTTGGTATGGCGATGCGCTGTCCCCGCTGACGATCATGCTGGTCCAGCAGGGCGACGGCGAATCTGGGGCATTGGAGCAACGTGCGCGTGAGATCCTGGGATACGAGCACGTCGAGGCGCGCTTTGTCACTTGTGCGGCGGCAGGCACATTTGCGCTTGTGCAGGCACTTCAGGGAGAGGATTGTGGTCTATTGATCGTGTCGACCGAGGCTTTGCGCTCCTGTGGCATTGATCCACTGCACGTGCTGCAAGGAATTGAGCGACCGGTTCTCTTGATCCACTAGCATTTTGGATAGAACCGTACTGCCTGTAGATAAGGAGATGTCGTCATGGTAGATCTTGTCGTCAAGAACGGCCAGGTGTTCACTAGCAAGGCAGCTTTTCACGGTGGGGTAGCCGTCGAGGGCGGCTGCATCGTCAGTGTTGGCCTCGATGACTCACTGCCAAAGGGGCACCGTGAGCTGGACGTGGAAGGAAAATGTATCTTCCCAGGCGTGATCGATGCCCATGTACACTTTCGCGAGCCTGGCATGGAGTACAAAGAGGACTTTTCCAGTGGCTCGCTGGCCGCTGCATTCGGCGGTGTGACCACCGTGGTAGACATGCCCAACACCAACCCTGTCACATCTCATGCGGACGTTGTGGAGCTGCGCCGTCAGCTCATCGGAACCAAGTCCTACGTGGACGTCGGGCAACTGGGCGTAATCGTCCCCGACAACCAGGCCCAGATGTGCCCCATGGCCGACGCAGGGGTCATTGGCTTCAAGATCTACATGGGTGAGAGTGTGGGTAGCGTGACGCCGCCCAACGATGGACAAATGATGGATGCCTTATACGAGGCGGCGGCTCTGGGGTTGCGGGTCGCTTTTCATGCCGAAAGCCAGCAGATCCTGCAGCACTACACGGCCAAGCTGCAGGCTACTGGGCGGCAGGATCCTATCGCCTTTATGGAGTCGCGTCCGCCCGTCGCGGAAAGCGAAGCCATCCGGCGTGCGGCCCTCTTTGCCTCGTACACCGGCGCGCGCATACACATCCTGCACCTCAGTTCGCGCGATGGAGCGCTCGCGATCCAAGAGTGGAGAGAACGTGGTGTAGACATAACCGTGGAGACCTGTCCACAGTACATGTTCCTTGATGGCGAGCGCGACGCGGCACGCCTGGGCATGCGGCTGCGCGCAAATCCTCCGGTGCGCAGCGCAGTGCACGCCGATTTCCTCTTCCAGGCCTTGCTGGATGGGCGCATCGACATGCTGACGACCGACCACGCGCCGCACACGCGCGAGGAAAAGCTCAACACGGATATCTGGAAAGCGATGTCCGGGGTCCAGGGGGTTGAGACTTCGCTGCAGCTGATGTTGTCGGAAGCGGTCCACCAGCGAGGCATGTCCCTGCAGCGCCTGGTCGAGATCACCTCTGAGCAGCCAGCCAAGGTCTGGGGCCTCTGGCCGCGCAAGGGTAGCCTGGCGCCGGGTGCCGACGCCGATCTGACCATCGTTGACCTTGACGTCCCCTGGCAGATCGATGAGTCGACTCTGCACAGCAAGAACAAGATTAGCCCCTGGCATGGCTGGCAAGGACGTGGTAAGGCGACCACTACGATTGTGCGTGGAAGAGTCATCGTGGAAGATGGGCAGCTTGTAAGCGACCGTCCGGATGGTCAGATGGCGATGCCCTACCGAGCCGCCTAGCACACAATCCGATACGTGGGTGAAGAGCGCCGTCGATCACCACTGGTACCTTCGCTCCCATCCCGTTTTCGACCGCCTCCAGGCCTGGGCCTGTCCACAGTTGACAAAAGCGCAGGGCTGTGGTATAAGGAGAATCCACGCGTTGGCCGGCAACTCTCTGGGCGTAGTGGGCTGTCTTCCTCTCTGGCTCTGACTTGTCTGATCTGTAGTGTATTGTGCTTATGCTCAGCTGCCCAGGGCACGGTGAGGCCTTCCGCGGGCAAAGTACCCTTTTGGAGCACATGGCTGCCGGGGCTGCGGTCCGTCTGTTGTGAGGACCACCCTGAACGCCAATCTGTCATTTGGAGGAGAGCATGACCCAAGCTGTACCGTCTCAGAGAAAGACCATGGTAATGGTAATCGGAACCGGAGGGCGCTCCACTGGTTGGCTCACACCCGAGGCCATGCAGGCTGCGGAGGATGTTGGTCGGCTGCTGGCCGAGCGCGGCGTTGTCGTGATGACCGGGGGGGGCAGTGGCATCATGGAGGCCGCGTTGAAGGGCGCTGCGGAAGCGGGCGGCATCACGGTGGGCATCGTTCCGGGCATGGACAAAACCGTGGTCAACCCCTATTGCCAGATCCCCATCACTACCGGCATTGGCACCATGCGCAACTGGCTCGAGCTGCGGGCCTGCGATGCCGTGATCATGGTCAGCGGCGGCATTGGCACCTTGAACGAGCTGACCATCGCCATGGACGAGCGCATAATCCCCGCTGTGGTGCTTGAGGGCACAGGTGGCTGGTCAGATCGCATCCGCGAGATCGCCTACGACGGCAAGTACATGGATGCCCGCCGTACGGTGCCGGTTCATTTCGCTGATTCGCCGGAGAAGGCCGTCGAGCTGACGCTCGAGCTTGCTGCGGAGCGGCGCAAGAAGGAAGAAGAGCAGGCCGCCACTGCCAAGCGCGAGGCCATTCGATGACCGAGCGCCACGCCGACAAGATCGTCATCAGCGTCATCGGCATGGACGACCACAGTCCAGACGAGCCGGTGCCGCCTGAGGCCTTGGCGGCAGCCGAGGAAGTGGGTCGTCTCGTCGCCCAACGGGGTGGCATCCTGGTTACGGGCGGCCGTAACGGTGTGATGGAGGCCGCCTCACGCGGTGCGAACCTGGCGGGAGGGATCGTCGTAGGGCTTTTGCCTAGCACGTCCAAGGCCGAAGCGAACGAATATGTGACCATTCCGCTACCCACGGGACTTGGCGGCTTGCGCAACCACGTGGTAGTGCAGGCGGGCGATGCGGTCATCATGATCAGCGGATCGACCGNNCGCAAGCCGCTCATCGTCCTCGAAGGCACGGGCGGCTGGGCAGACAGGATGCGCCAGACCGCCTACGAGGGGCGCCATCTGGATCGCAGGGGTACGTCGGAGCTACACTTTGCATCCAGTGCTGCAGATGCCGTCGAGCAAGCATTTGCTCTAGCCTCGGTAGAAAAGTAACCAGGGCAATGTACGCACATTCAAGCCCTCCGCGCGAAAGCGGGGGGCTTGTTGTGGAGCAGCCGTTCTCTTCAGGCCACGGTGCTCATCACCGTGCCTTAAGAAGGTTTCGCTGTTGAGCGCAATACGAAATGAGAGGGAGGTCAAAGAATCAGTATGGGCAAGTCGTGCTACAGTACCAAGATTGCAGTCAAGACGGGGAATCACACAGATCTGGTGGACATCACCCCACAGCTCCAGCAGTTTGTCACGGAATGCGGTGTAAAGTCCGGCGTTGTCCTGGTGATGCACATGCACACCACTGCTGGCCTGGTGATGGACTCTATCGGTGACCCTAATACGCGGCTGGATATGAAGGATGAGATCGACCGCATCGCCCCCACGCGGGTGGACTTCAAGCACCAGTTTGACACGCCACGTGATGCGTCGGGCCACATCAAGTCCATGCTCATCGGCCAGTCCGTGATGGTGCCAATCGAGGATGGCAAGCTGCCCGGTAGGCGCTCGTCCGGGGTCATGTTCTTCGAGTTCGATGGTCCACGAGATCGCACGGTGTACGTGCAGATCTGGTCGGCCGACGACCAAGCATAGGTGTAGGAGGAGTTGATATGAGAGACGTCATCGAAGATAGCCGAAATGGTCTCTTGCGCCAGAAGGTTATGGCCAAGGGTGACCTGATTCGCGAGATCGTGCCCACCTTCAATCGCCAGGTGCGCGGTATATTGGATGCCGAGACCTGCCTGGGCATTCAGCGGGTAATAATGGGCGGTTCGGGTGATTCGCACTTTGCCCCGATGTGTACCGAAATGATGTTCGAGGCCGTAGCCAAGCTGCCGACCGAGGCCAACCGTGGCATGTCCATCGGACGCTACACCATGCCCTTCCTGCGCGAGAACGATGTGGCGCGGACCCTGGCCATCGGTGTCTCCGTGTCCGGTGAGGTCGCCCGTTCGATCGAGCTGCTCTCGTTGGCCCATGATCGTGGTGCGTACACCCTGGCAGTGACGGCCAACCCCGAGAGTCGCATTACCAAGGTAGCAAACGCCGTTTTCAATACCAAGCTCGAAGAGGGCGATGATGGCGCGCCCGGCATGCGCACGTACGTCGCTTCCATGATCGCCTTGTACATGGTTGCCCTGCGCCTGGCCGACTGCCGTGATGCCATCTCCCAGGCTGAGGGAGACCTGTGGCGCAAGGCCATGCTGCGCACAGCCGACATCATTGACGAGACCAACAAGAAGATCTCGGACAAAGTGCGCAAAGTGGCCGAGCACCTCAAGGATGCCCCCGCGCTTGTCTTTTTTGGTAGCGGTCCCAACTTCGGCACCGCGCTCTACGCCGCGGCCAAGATCGTCGAAGCCGATGGCTGGCATGAGCGGGCTGAGGACATCGAAGAGTGGGCGCACCTGCAGCGCTTTACCCGCGATCGCTCCACGGTCTGCTTTGTGATCGCACCCCCTGGCCTGAGCTATAGCCGTGCGGTTGAGAACTGCCGTGAGATGAAGCGACTGGGCCACTACCTGGTGGCCGTGGTGCGCGATGGGGAGAAGGAAATCAGCAGCATCGCCGACGTCGTCCTGCCGGTCTATGGCGATGTTCCCGAGCCGCTCACGCCTCTGGTCTACTCCAACGCTGTGGAGCTCTTTGCCTCCGATCACTCGCAGGTCACTGGCGAGCCCTACTTCCGTGGCCGCAGAGAGCCCTGGGTCGTCCCTGGTTCTACTTGGCGACCCACCCAGTCCGGCAAGATCTACGAGACCGTTGCCGAGCTGGATCTGCCTTCTGTGCTCAAGGTTGACTAGCTCAACCGTTGCGTAGAAGAGTGCGGCGTCCCAGGGAGTATGTCCCTGGGACGCCGTGCGAGTTCGACCGGCCGCGCGATGGCACGGCGTATGTGCGGAGATGCTCGGCCGACGACAAAGCGTTGTAACAGGAGGAGTTGTCATGAGCGATGTCATCGAAGACAAGAGCAAAGGCCTCTTGCGCCAGAACGTCATGGACAAGGGCAACCTGATTCGCGAGATCGTGCCTGCCTTCCATCGCCAGGCGGGCACTGTACTGGATGCCGAAACCTGCCTGCGCATTCGGCGGGTGGTGATGGGCGGTTCTGGCGATTCGCACTTTGCCCCGATGTGCACGGAAATGATGTTCGAGGCCGTGGCCAAGCTGCCCACCGAGGCCAACCGTAGCATGTCCATCGGCCGCTACACCATGCCTTTCCTGAGCGAGAGAGATGTGGCCAGTACGCTGGCCATTGGAGTGTCGGTCGGCGGTGGGACCGCCCGTGCAGTCGAGCTGCTCTCACTGGCCTACGATCGTGGTGCGTACACCCTGGCCATGACGGCCAACCCCGAGAGTCGCATCACCAAAGTGGCCAAGGCCGTCTTCAACACCAAGATTGCCAGGGTCGAGGGCGGCGCTCCCGGGATGTTCACATATGTCGCTTCCATGATCGGCCTGTACACGGTCGCCCTGCGCCTGGCCGAGACGCGCAAGGAGATCTCCCAGACCGAAGGCGATGCTTGGCGCAAGGCCATGCTGCGCGCGGCTGACATCATCGACGAGACCAACAAAAAGATCTCGGACAAGGTGCGCAAGGTTGCCGAGCACCTGAAGGACGCCCCGGCGATTGTCTTTTACGGCAGCGGCCCCAACTTTGGCACCGCCCTCTATGGGGCGGCCAAGATCGTTGAAGGCGATGGCTGGCACGAGCTGGGCCAGGACATCGAAGAGTGGGCCCACCTGCAGCGCTTTACCCGCGATCGCTCCACGGTCTGCTTCGTGATCGCACCGCCCGGCCTGAGCTACAGCCGCGCGGTGGAGAACTGCCGTGAAATGAAGCGACTGGGCCACTACCTGGTGGCTGTGGTGCGCGACGGGGAGAAAGAGATCAGCAGCCTCGCCGACGTCGTGCTGCCGGTTTATGGCGATCTTCCCGAGCCGCTGACACCGTTGGTCTACTCCAACGCGGTCGAGCTCTTCACCTCCGATCACTCCGAGGTGACTGGCGAGCCCTACTTCCGTGGCCGCAGGCAGCCCTGGCCGGTCCCAGCCGGTCAGCCGTATCCCACCCAGGGTGGCAAGATCTACAGCACCGTTGCCGAGCTGGACCTGCCTTCAGTGCTCAAGGTTGACTAGCTCAACGGTCCGTTAGGAAAGAACGACAACGCCCCAGGGAGTGCCTCTCTGGGGCGTTGTGTCTTTGCGCTAATAGACGATGACGCGTTCCGTTGCGCTGCGCCCAAACACCTCGGGCGAGTACATCTCCTCCGCCTTGGCCGGCGGTGCCACGAATTCCCCTGGTGTCGTCGCCCGCGCGACATACGTGTACTCGTGGATGCCGTCCCACAGCAGCGAAGCGAAGGCCTCGGCACGCTGGTCCCTCAAGTTCTGGTGTTCGTACCAGGTCCAGTGCCACCACCAGTAGCGGTCACCATCCCTCTTGTCTGGGTCTTGCGGAACGCTGCCCGATACGGCCAGGGCCGGGTTGATGGGCTCCAGTCCGGCGGGCAGGGGGTCCGATAGGGCGACGTGATAGCGGCGGCTTGGTGCCACCATGGTCAGTCTGACCCGCACGCGCGCACCAGCGCGAATGCGCCATACTCCGTCCTCGCCCCGCTGAACGTCTTCGGAGTCGTCAACCGCTTCGTACGCGCGCAGCACGGTAAACCCCTGATCCATCGGCTCTAGCTCGAGGCTTGTCGGGGCGTAAGTGAGGCCCAGCCGGTAGTAGAGCCTTCCGGGCCCGTCCTTGCTCAGAATCAGGTTCTGTTCGCCCGCGCCGTCCATCAGGTACGACATGGGCACGCGCACTACCTGGTATTCGGTCGTGCGGCCTACAAACTGAAATTCCGCGACGTATTGATCGCCCAGCCAGGCCCGAGCGACGAACTCCGGTGTCTGCGTCTCATAGGTCCTGAAGTACAGATCCAGCGCCAGCAGAACGAACGCATTCTCCTGGGTGTTGCTCCACTTGCCTGCCTTCCTGTGTGCCAGCAATCCTTTTACCAGCTTGACGATCAAGTCGCTCTGTGGCTGATCCTTCATCAGTGCCTCGAGGATCACCCCATCGCCGCGCCGATTGGAGGCCAGCAGCAGGTAACCATCGTCCTCCCGGTACGAGCTGACAAAGTTGGCCGCGCCGGCAGTCTCCACCACGCGGTTGTCCAGATAGCGTCGGATCTCCGCCAGCTCAGCGGCCGACTGGCTGTCGCCCGTGAGCACACTGAACAGCCAGCCGACTGCCTCCGGCTGCAGCTTGGCCAGTCCTTGCTCCTGGATGAGCCGGCGTGCCCGCGCCCGGTCAAGGTCATTCATCAGCGAGCGTACGTAGAGTGCGTAGGATGTGAGGGTATTGCGACAGTCCTGGCTGTAGTAGCTGGGGTACTTTTGCTCGATCTTGCGCAGATAGTCCTTGGCCAGAGCCAGAGCATCCGCCGATACAGCATAGCCCTTTTCCTGCGCGCGTACCAGCGCGTGCGTCGCATGGATGCTGTGGAATGGCCAGGATTCGCGTCCGCGCTGCCAGGTGGGGAACCCACCGTCGTCATTCTGCAGGCTTTGCAGCATCTCGATGTCTGCCGCCACTGCCCGGTTCAGCTCCTCAGGCTTGGGCAGGCCCTCGGCCTGGAACGCTCCCAGCACGTCGCGCAGAGCAGCGATGGCCAGGATGCGCGAGGCGATCTGCTCCGAGCAGTCGTAGGGATACTCCACCAGGTAGATGACCGCATCCGTCAGGGCCTGTAGCGCCGTCGACGAGGTGCTGATGTCCAGCCCACCGTACTCTACATAAGCATCACTGGGTGCCACCACCGGCTGGAGGATGGCGCCATCATCGATTGTGCCGTAGGTGGCAAAGGCTTCAGTCGTCGCTGGTGTGTACACAGGCAGCGAGAACTCTGCCGCGTCAGCCCAGTCTCCCGACACTGCCGCCACCTGGAAGCGAGCGGTGCCCGCCATGCTGGTGCGGAAGGGGAAGCGTACTTCGACACGGTCTCTGGCCGGCACTGTCACGCGCTGTCCGGCGCTGCCCTCGGCCACCACGTTCGTCGCCCGCACCGCCACATCCACGGACATGGCCTCGTCCGTCTGGTTCTGCAGCACGATCGGCAGCTCGATGCGGTCGCCAAAGTTCAGAAAGCGCGGCGGCGACGGCCGCACCATCAGCGGCAGACGTGCGGTGATGGTCGACTCGCCCTTGCCGAACTCGCGCTCGCCGGACACGGCCACCGCCATTACGCGGTAGCGCGTGAGGTTGTCGGGCACCTTCACGGCCACGGTCGCCAGGCCATCCTCGTCGGTCGCTACGGCAGGTGCAAAGAGGGCCAACGCGTTGAAATCGAGGCGCAGGCGTATTGGCTCAGCCGCGCCCGGTTCCTGAGCCATCTCGCGCATCGCATCCATAGGCGCGCCGGCGGCTGGCATCGGGGCTGCCGCAGGCATGAGCGCCGAGCGCAGCGTCATGGCCTTCATGTCGTTCGCCTGCTCTTCTACCCTGAGCTCGGCGTTCTGAAGCACGATGTGCGCGCGAGAGTGATAGTCCGACACGTCCGGTGACCTCTCCCAATAGAAGGTAGCGATAGGATCGGCCAGCTCATAACCCGTCAGGGCGAGTACCGACTCGTCTACGACCACCACGGCAACCTCTGCCCCTGGCACAGGTCGACCCGCCGCATCGGTCACAAGCACGCTCAGGTTTGTCTCACCGCCCGGCTCCAGCTCCGCCTTCTGCGGCGTCACCTTCAGCGCCAACGTGCGCGAGTGGGCAGGTACCGACAGGCTCAGCGAGCCGGTGGCGAATGCCGGCCGTTTGGGCAGAGTTGCGTCAATCTCACCCTCGCTGTTGCGCCGACTGGCGGCACCGACCAGGTCCACTTGCACGTGTACATTGGGGATGTACTTGTCTTCGATGGGGATGCGCAGCGTGTAGCTGGGTTCGGTCATCGAGAACCGCTCGCTGCTCACCAGTCCCGCCCGGCGCACGGTCAGTACACCTTCGGCCGGAGAGAACGGAGACTGCACCAGAACCTCGGCCTCGTCGCCCGGTTGGTATTCCTGGCGATCGGGGATGAGCGTTGCTTCTTCCTGTTCCACGCGCTCAGAGCCGGGATACTGCCCGCCGCTGACCCAGCGCTCGATCCGGCTGTAGTTCATGCGGCCCGCGGCATCGATGATGCTGGCGCTGATGCGGTAAGTACCGCCCTCGGGGGTCTCGAACGTGCACGATACCGGCTCGTCGGCCGAGCCGACCGTGCACTTCTGCTCGCCGGCTTCCTCTTCCACCCACTCGCCCTTGCGGTAGATCCAGTCGACGCGCACCGCGCGCAACTCAATGGGTCGATCCAGCACGGGTTTGCCATTTAAGTCGACCACGATCGCCTCTACCTTGATCGGCTTGCCCTTCTCGTAAAGAAGTCGCTCGGTCCGCAAGCCCACATACAGATCGGCCGGGTGCACCAGGATCTGGGCCGAGGACGACCAGGCTTGACGGTTCACATCCATCACCGTTGCCTCGGCCGTCACCTGCACCGGCTGCGGCGGTTCCTCGGGCTTAAAGTCGATGCGCAGGCTGTGCTTACCCGCCGCGTCAGTGATGCCAGTATACGATTCGGCGCTCACTTCCTCGCCGGGGAAGTCGTTATAGCGGCTCATGCCGCGCCACCACGGGATCCAAATGCCAAAGCTAAAGTCATCCCAGTTGGGCGGGCGATAGGAAGCTTTCCGACCAGTGACCTGCCACGTCACCTCGGCATTCGGCAGCGCACCGCCGGCATAGTACTTGGCCTCCACGGTGGCCATCGCGAACCCGTCCGCAAAATGCGGCCCCTCGTTCACGCTGGTCGAAACCTCAAACTCCGGGCGGCGGAACTCTTGCACCTGGAAGGCATGCCGGTGCTCTCCATACTCCTTGCCCTGCAACCGCAAGGCCACCGTGGCCTGGCCCAGGTTGGCACTCTCGGGCAGTGTGAACACCGTGTCAAAGCCGCCCAGCGCGCTCAAGCGCAAGCTGCCCGAAGTGAGTATGCTTGCCCGCGGATCCAGCACTTCGTAGCTCATTTCGGTCGCGGTGCTGGGGATGCTGAAGGTGTCAGCACCTTCCGAAAGGCCCACGATGCGCACCCAGCCCTTCAGGTGCACTTCCTCTCCCGGCCGGTAGATGCCGCGGTCGTCAAAGACGTGCCACCGCGCAGTGGGGCTTTGCTCCTGCCGGCGCCAGTTGCCACCCCACCAGTAAGCGTTCTC